>JBDRGH010000020.1:0-9322 GCA_043818015.1 Pseudomonadota bacterium | reverse complement strand
TAATAAGATTTCGTAATCGGTCAGATATTTCTCTATTCTTTCTTGTACTATTTCCGCTCCTGCTCTGTTAGTTCCAGGCATAATTAATACGATCTGACCCTTCCAAGGGGCGACGCTTATCTTGTCGGTTGTCTTTATTCAACCTTTTATAATCCTTTCTTTGACTGTTTGCAAGACATTTTCCCACTCTTTTTTCTCATAAACTTCTGTCACATACTGGAAGTCCTTGATTTCAATCAGTAGAACAGATAGCTTTGAACGATCTTTCCTTGCTTTTGAGAGCTCATCTTTCAAAGTAGTGTAGAATAACTTCTCCTTATCGACTATGGGTAGTGTAACGGTAAATGTGCTTCCTTTGCTCTCTCTACTCTTACAATGGATTTCTCCCCCATGGGCTGCGATTATATCCTTACTTATTGTCAGACCTAAACCAGCACCGGAGTGACGCTCTTTGGATAGAGAGGATTCCACCTGGTAGAATTTTTCAAAGATATGTTCCGTGAGACCCTCTGGTATTCCAATTCCAGTATCTGCAACTGATATCTCCACGAAACTCGCGGCATCGTCAGTCGCATTGGCCAACATCTCTTCCGCCAGATACGCTTCCACCCGTATTGTCCCCTTTTGAGGCGTAAACTTTACAGCATTTTCAATAATATTGAGTAGCGCTGTTTCTATCCCGGAAACATCTACATAAATGGTGGGGACATCAGGGCCCACCATCATTTCTAACGTCATAGATTTCTTCTCGGCCAACGGTCTGATCGCTCTCAGCACATTTTCTATCGAATTCTTTATTTCCGTCTCCGTATAATTCAGATCTATTTTCCCCGCTTCTATCTTGGAAATATCAAGTAGGTTATTGATGAGACGAGTGAGTCTGTTCACATTCCTTTCTGCCATGCATAGAAATTGCTCCTGTATACCAGTTATTTCTCCAGCCCTCCTTTCCAAGATAATATCCACAGCGTTCTTAATTGACGTCAGAGGAGTTCTCAGTTCGTGACTCGCTACGGAGATAAACTCTGACGCCATGCGTTCACTCTCCCAGAGCGCCTTCTCAGTCTTATTGCGTTCGGTGATATCTCGAATAGATATAAGATAAGCATTCTGGCCTTCCCACTCTGTTTCCACTATGCGGATGTCCCCTACACCTGTTTTTCCGCTTCTGCTGACTATTCCGACCTCCGCCACTTCACAGGCCAATACAGAGTCGTCACATAATTGCCCGAGAGATTCTTCTGCCTGATGGCCAAAGAAAGTCTTGGTGGCCGGATTGGTAAAACGAACTACTCTGTCCGTGTCAACAACAACAATTCCATCAGGGCTCTTCACGACTATATTGTGGAAGTTTTTTCTGGCAGCCTTTAGCTCTTCTTCTGCCCGATTACACCTGTCCTCTAAAGCTTTCAACTCGCCTACAAGCTGATCCTTTGTCTTACCCGTACCGTTCAGAACATTCATTTTCTTTCTTCTTGAGTCACCCATCTTTTCAAGCTTTCCCTTTCAAATCTCCATTTGTTCAAGATCTTTTTCCCAGGAATTCTGCCCTCTTTGGCGAGTCTATAGAGAGATCTTTTCCCGATTTGTAAAAAAGAAGCGGTCTCCTCGATGGTCAGTATCTCTTTTTGCATATGGTCGTTCCTTTGTATGCTTTCTGTGATCATATTTTCGCATTTAGCTGCTATTTCACGCACGCTTTGTGCCAATATATTTGAGAAGAGGCATTATCTTTCAAGCCCTTGATTATTAGTGCTGTGAGGATTCGAAAAAGAAGTTTCATGTCGAGGAGACTGGGCTGTGCAGATTGTCGATGAAGATTTCATAGGGAACCTGACAGCACGCGTCAAATTCTTGACCCTTGGCAGCGCTACTTTCCCCTTCCTACTCACCCTCGATGGGTACCCCACTGCTCCAGCAAATTTCGCCATGAGACAAAGGGGTTCACTATAAATTCGGGAAACTCCAGTACCAATAAGGGCTGAAGCTCGTTTCCCCTCCATGCTAAGGTAGGCGCGTATCCCAAAAACCGGACCAGTTTGTAAAAGGTATCAGTATCGTAATGCGATAAGACCACCAGTCTCATTTTTCCGATAGACGTCGACTGAGAGCCCCCCCTCGCCGGTGGCATTGAATAGGTGAGATGTTCAAAAGCGGAAGGAGGCCGGGGAGGCGCATAGAAAAGGAATGTTTCGTGGTAGTTGGCACGGTCGAATTGGATTCGCGGTCCCGGGAGTCTGTCTGTGGTAAAAAAACTGGATTTTTTTTGATGGTTGAGCTATACGTATCTAGATAGAGAGACGGCAGCCCCGAGTCTTCAAACCCAAATCGGAGGGAGCTGAATATGAGGGGTAGGGCAGAAAGGTTGTCCAAGTAGTAGCATACGGGACAATCACGGGGCAGCATCTGGTAAGAAATTCCTGTTTATAGATGGAGACTAACACGTGCCCAGAAAGGAGGAGGGGAGATGGATTTTGAGTTTACGCCTGAGCAGGAGGCGCTAAAGAAGGAGTTCACGGAGTTCTGTAAAGAGGAAGCAAAGAGAGCACCACACGGTTGGATAGGTGGGCTAATAGCTGCTGAGGAAACAGATGAAGGCTGGGCATACCATCGTTCGGTAGTAGAGAAGGCAGCAGTGAAGGGCTGGTTATGCCTACCGTGGCCAAAAGAATACGGAGGACAGGGACATGGCTCCATTGAGCAGCTCATTTTCAATGAGGTAACGGCCTACTACAGGGTGCCCGCGCTCCCTCTGCACTTTATGACTGTAGCTGCCGGCATTCTGGAATACGGAACCGAGGACCAGAAAAAGGAGTGGTTGCCAAAGATCGCTAGGGCCGAAATAAGTTGGGCCGAGGGACTCAGCGAGCCGAATGCCGGTTCAGACTTGGCCTCCCTGACCACCACTGCGGTGGCAGATGCCGATGACTACGTGATAAATGGGCAGAAAGTGTGGACAAGTGGTGCCCATCGCGCTGACCATATTTTTATCCTAGCAAGGACGGACCCCGATCGGGCGAGACACAGGGGGCTCACCTTCTTTATCAATGAGATCGGGCCCGGGATCGAGTTTCGCCCGTTAATATTCATGAATCGCAGCCATTTGTATAATGAGACATTTATTGATGATTTCCGTGTTCCCAAACGGAATGTAGTTGGGGAGGTAAATCAAGGGTGGTATGTTATGATGGCGGGAAGAAACTTTGCCCGTGCCAACATAGGGTTTGCCGCTGCGGGAAAGCGGGACTTAGAGGATCTGGTTAGATATTGCAAGGAGACAGCACACGGTGGCGAAATCTTGGCTAAAAAACCCTTGATCCGCCACAAGCTCGTTGACTTGGCCATTGATTACGAAGCGGCCCTGAAGTTTGCCTACTATGTAGGTTGGCTTCAAAGCAAGGGTAAAGACGTTGCAGCCGAAGCCGGGGCCTGTGGTTATTACTCGAGTGAGCTCAATCTGCGCCTTGCCAATACGGCCGTTGAGATCATGGGACTCTACGGCACCGTAAAAGGAGAGTCTCACTGGGCACCCCTTTACGGGAAGTTTCAAGAACTCAGTCAGTGGCACACAGGTTTCACTATTGCTGGAGGGACAACAGAAATCAGAAAAAATGTGATTGCCTGGACGGGGCTCAAGCTGCCTCGAAGCTAGAAGAGGACCTGGTAACTCCGCAGGCGTGGTGCGCTTATCAAATGGGAGTAGCGAAGTTCGTCTTCTGCAAAAATAAGGAAGGGACCAAGCTTCTAAGCGATAAGGTAAGCAGTCGTTGTTTCGGCTGAAAGGGGGAAATATGAATTTTGAGTTTACCGAAGAGCAGGAAATATTGAGAAAGATGGCGCGAGATTTCTTAGCAAACGAGTTTCCCAAGACGATGGTGCGGGAGGTGGAAGAGGATCCAGTTGGCTTCCGTGCGGATGTGTGGAAGGGTATGGCCGAACTCGGTTGGATGGGATTGATCATCCCCGAGGAGTATGGGGGAAGCAGTGGTAGCTTCACGGATTTGCTCGTCCTTCTGGAAGAGGTCGGACGAGGTTGCCTGATTTCTCCGTTCTTTTCTACCGTTATGTGCACCTTCCTCCTCTTGGATGCGGGCACCGAAGAGCAGAAGAAGGAATTCCTTCCCAGGATAGCCAATGGTGAGGATATCTTCGCTCTGGCGTTAACCGAGCCCAGCGCGTGGTATGATGCCGCAGGGATTGCCACACAGGCTGCGGAGGAAAAAGATGGTTATGTTATCAATGGTACCAAACTGTTCGTTCATGACGCCCACCTAGCTGATTATTTTCTCTGCGTTACCAAGACTGGGGTCTGGTCACCTCCAGGGGAAGGCGTTACCATTTTCCTTGTTGATGCCAAGAGCGAGGGGATAAAGATTGCTCCCCTGCCGACCATTGCCGACGACAAGCAGAGTGAAGTTGTCTTTGAGAACAAGGTGGTCCCGAATAGAAATATGCTCGGTGAGCTGAATGCAGGCTGGCCGGTAGTAAGTAGACTCCTTGAGCGGGCTGCCATAGCGAAATGCGCCGAGATGGTAGGCGGTGCCGACTGGACAGTGGAAAACTGCGTTGCTTATGCAAAGGAAAGGGTGCAGTTTGATAAACCTATTGGGAGCTTCGGAATTATTCAGCATTACCTGGCCGAGATGTGGACAGAGATCTCCCTCACCAAGCGACTCGTCTATTACGCAGGGTGGCGGATAGAGAAGGGCCTGTCGTGTGCCATGGAGGCGGCTATGGCGAAGGCACGGATGAGCGATGTTTACAGGCACTGTACTCGCATGGGGGTTCAAATCTTCGGTGGTATTGGTACGACGAGGGAGCACGATATGGGGCTCTACTACCGCCGTGCCAGGCAAGCACTGCCACTTTTTGGGTCCCCCGATTTCTGTCGTGAAAAGGTAGCTCACGAGCTGGGGCTTTAACGTTCTCGCTACATGCACCACAGCAATACGCTGATAAGGAGGATGCTGTCTTGTCAAGAAAATGATAATTGATCTTTGTGCACCAGTCTCTTGACGACCCTCTTGATATCCTCCGGGTCAAAGGGTTTCAGTACAAGATCCGCAAATCCCAGCTCCTTGGCCACCGTTTCTGCCAATGTATCGCTATGAGTAGCTGTGAGGATTATTGGGAGACTCAAATTCTTTTTTCTTATCACCCGTAAACTTTCCAAAACCGAAACCTCAGAATTCTTCCCTGTGTCCATAATCATTAGGTCTACCCCCATTACCTCAATGATCATCAAAGCCTCTTCCAATCTCTCGGCAGTAAGCACCCGGTAGTTCTCCTGAGATAAGAATCTGTTAAAGGCCTCCAACATATTGGGGTATTTGTCGAATACCAGGATGGTTTTCACACTTTGGTTCCTTACCTTCGAGAGGCTACTATCCCCCGTATAGAACAACCGTCGTGCCAGCCGCATCGTCAAGACCAGACAAACGTGAGCGGTTTCCGGGTGTTCGTTAGCTTTCCCCTGATATGCTTATTTCTTTTACTATACCGTATTTCACAATCCTCCGACGGAGGCTGTTTCTATTTATCCCTAATAACTCAGCCGCTCTGACTTGGTTTCCTCTTGTCCTTTCAAGGGCCTTTATTACCGCCATTTTTTCCAGATAAGAAATCGCATCCAAGTCCTCTTTCGAAGAGAGAAAAGGGAGTTCGTCGAGAAGCTTGTTCAGGAACCATGTCAACCCTTCAACGAGATTCTCTTCCTTCCCCGGAGAGTAAGCCCCGTTCAAGTTGTGCTCAAAAAAGATATCTTCCGGGACAATAAGGTCACCCTTGCACCTGATAAGGGCTTTTTTGGTAACATTTTCCAGTTCCCTGACATTTCCGGGCCAATCATAACGCATTAATACCTCAAGTGCCGGTGGGGCGATGTCCCTTACCTCCTTATTGAGTTCTATCCTTAACTTTTTTATGAAATACCAGACCAAATCTGGTATGTCCTCTTTTCTTTCCCTTAGAGGGGGGAGGTGTATTGATACTACATTCAGACGGTAATAGAGATCTTCCCGAAACCTTCTTTCTGCAACTGCCTTTTTCAGATCCTTATTTGAGGCAGCTATTACCCTGAGATCCACCTTTATTGGCTCGTTGCCTCCCAATCTTTCAAACTCCATCTCCTGCAAGACACGAAGCATCTTGGCCTGGAGGGGAAGGGACATATCCCCGATTTCATCCAAGAAGATAGTGCCTCCATCCAGTTGTTCCAGTTTCCCGATCTTTCTTACGCGAGCGTCAGTAAAGGCCCCTTTTTCATAGCCAAATAGTTCCGATTCCAGGAGGTTATCGGGTATGGCGGGGCAGTTTACGGCCACAAACGGTTTATTTCCTCTCATACTGTGTCTATAAATGGCCCTCGCAACCAGCTCTTTTCCGGTGCCACTCTCGCCAGTTAAGAGAACCGTTATGTCCTTCGCGGCTACCTGACCTATGGATTTATACACTTCTTGCATTTCAGACGAGTTTCCAACCATGAGATCGCCATTCTGCTCCCCCTTCCGCAAAGGGGGTAGTGTGACGTTTCTCTTCATCATCTCTGTTGTGGCTAGGGCATTGGATATGGTTGTCTCCATCCAGTTGATATCGAAAGGCTTCAGGGTGTAATCGTATGCCCCTAACTTCATGGCCTCAACGGCAGTCTCCATAGTTCCATATCCGGTCATTACTATAACATGCAGCTTGGGATCTATCTTTTTGATCTTTGTCAGAGTGGTGAGTCCATCCATTCCGGGCATCCTGATATCCATTATCACCAGGTCCGGGGTATCCCTGCTGATAAGGTCTACGGCTTCCTCTCCGGACGAGGCTGAAAGGATAGTATAGCCCCCGGAAAAGACCTTTTTGAACGAGTAATGAACGTTGGGTTCATCGTCAACAATCAGTATCTTCTTCATTCTTCTACCTCCAAGGGTAGATTTATGGTAAAAGCCGTGCCCATAATTGGTTGAGTCTCCACCTCGACCTTCCCCTTATGTTCTTCAACGACCCGATGGACGATCGCCAAACCCAGTCCCAAGCCTTTGGCCTTAGTGGTCACAAAGGGTTGAAAGATTCTCTCCCTTATTGACTCCTCGATGCCGCAACCAGTATCCTTAATCTTGACTTGGATAAAACCTCCATTCTTCATCGTGGAGATCTCCAGTTCTCCCCCATCTTCCATAGCATCTAACGCATTAAGAAAGAGGTTCAAGAAGAGTTGAGCTATCTTCTCAGGATCACAAGATACGTGAGGCAGGGGGGAAAACGCCTTCCTAAGGCTAATTCCTTGTTGAAAAAGGCGGTGATCTATGAGAAGGAGGGTGTTTTCCAAGACCTGGTTGATACTTACTTTCTGCCATGCTGACCTACCACCCCGGGCGTAGTCCAGAAACTGGGTCACTATTCTATTCATACGATCGAGCTCGTTCTGGATCACAGCAATATCCTTTTTGTCATGGATAGAGAGGGAATGAAGAAGCATTTTGACTATGGTAAGAGGGTTTCTAATCTCGTGCGCCACCTCAATGGCCATCTCTCCCAATACCCCGAGTTTCTCTGCCTCGCGTATTTTCTCCTCCAGTCCTATCATTTGTTCATACAATCTGGCATTCTCAATGGCGATGGCAGATTGGTCAGCAAAACTTGAGAGGAGCTGGATTTCTTCTAAGGTGAACCTGTGCTGGTTAGCCGTATAAGTGTTGATGACCCCGATTACCCTATCTCTAACCATCAAGGGGACAGAAAGGAGTGAACAGAGGCCCACCCTTTTTGCGAGATCGAGGTGCCTGTATCCCCTCTCTTTTCGCACATCCAGAACCATCAGGGGCGCTTTAGTTATGACTACCTGACCGATCAGACTGTCACCTACTTTCAGGTTGGGCTTAACCGTATAGTCCGCTCCCCCGCCATGAACTGCTTTGATGACCAACTCATTTCCATCAGAATTCAATAACATCAGGGAAGAAACCTTAGTATTCATCAGGTAGGAGACCTTTTCTACGATTATCTCAAGTACCTTTTCCAAATTCAGAGTGCCTGTAATGACTTTTCCTATCTCAAACAGGGCTGAAAGCTCCTCTACCCTGCGTTTCAGGGTCTCGTAGAGCTTAGCATTCTGAATGATTTTAGCCGATTGGCTGGCCAGGGTGAAGAGCAGTTCCATATCTTCCCGGGTGAAGGCGGACAAGGTGGTACTGTCCACATTCACTACTCCAATAACCTCATCTTCCAATATCAAAGGTGCTGCCAGTTCTGATTTTATGTCTTTATCTATCTTTACGTATCGATCATCTTTCGTTACATCAGCCACCAGCACCGATTTTCCCTCTTTTGCCACCCAGCCGGTGATTCCTTCACCTATCTTCAGTTTGGTATCGCTAACCACTTTCGGAGGAAATCCACGGGCCACCTCTATATTCAACACACCAGAATTCCTATCGATCAGCATCAACGAACCTGTTGTGGCTTTGGTGATCTTCACCGCGGCATCAATGATCAGATTCAGAACCTCTTGTGGCTCTAAGGTTGAACTGATGACCCTCGATAGACTATAGAGTTCGGTCAATCTAGATTTTTCCACCATCATAAGTGATAATCTTCCTTTTCGTTTTGACTCCTGACTTCTGACTCCTTTTTTTTCATCATAGAGCCACCATCCGAATGACTCCTCCCTTGCAGGTTGCCGCACACGTCCCGCATCCACCACAGAGGGAAGAGTCTATGATGAACTCTTCTCCATCCCGGCTCAACGCCTCACGGGGGCATGCCTTCACGCATTCATCACACTGCACGCAGATCCCGCAGTGAAGGCAGCGCATACATTCTTCCTCGATATGGATAGAAGCATCTTCCGGCAGATGTCTTTCTGGATGAAGGTCTGCTGGTGAGATAGGGTCCTTGACAATGGGGACAAATTCTTCCCCCTGGAGTTGAGCGTGTACCTCCCTTGCACACTCCCTTGCCCGTCCTATATTCGTGGTCACTAGACCGAGACCAACGGCGTCCCCGGCGATAGATATCTTGGGATGAGCGGTCCGAAAAGAGAGTTTGCTCTCAGCAATGGTAAAGAAGCCTCTGCTATCCAGGTCTTTTTGTACCTCTTGAGGGAGGAAATCCATGACAGGTAGCTCATTGGTGAATGCAATCACAGAATCTACCGGTATAGTTTCCCGATTGGAGGCCCCATCCTCTAATATGGCAGAGTCCTTTGTTACCTCTTGTAAAAAGACTGGATATTTGAAGCACACCCCTTTTCCTTCCAGCTTCTTGATCTCTTCACTATTACCAGAGGGGGTCTTTATATCGATTACCACCATGTTTTTGGGGTCAACACCCA
>JBDRGH010000019.1:0-4071 GCA_043818015.1 Pseudomonadota bacterium | reverse complement strand
AGGGCGGTAGTGTTGGATGAAGTCCATATTGACGGTGGTGAAATTCTTTACATCAAAACCGAGATTGCGAACGAGCGTCAGGGCCTTTAAGAAGACTTCGGGTAATATCACAGAAGAACCTATGTTGAGATAGACTCCCTTCCCCAGGCGGGATACTACAGAAGAGAATATGCGGAAATCCAGATGGGTCGCTTCCCCAACGGCAGCTCCATTACAGGAAGGATGCATATGAATTATATCCGTTCCAATAGCTATATGGACTGTCACGGGAATATTTAATCTTGTCCCGGCTGCCAGGATGCTCACATTATTATAGGGAAGATTGAGTTCCAGCAACCTTTTCCCTACCGATTCCCCAATTCCCCAGCCTCTTTCTATACCCTGAGAAATAGCCTCATTTATTACCTTGGCTGGCTCGTCTGCCATTCCAAAGGAGCCTTCTCTTAATCCATCACTCACCTCTTCTGAGGTGTGCCCAACCATAGCAATCTCTGAATCATGGATGATCCCGGCACCGTTCAGGGCAATGGAGCTTACAACACCTCTTTCCATCAGGTCTATAATCGTAGGATTCAACCCGACCTTTATTACGTGGGCTCCGAGGCCAAAAGCTATTATCTTTTGAGCCTTGTAAGCTCCTACAATCTCAGACACCACGTCCTTCAGATCCTTGGCGGCAAGGATGTCGGGAAGACTCTCCAAAAATTCCCTAAAGCTACCGTGCTTACGACAAACCTTACTGAAACCTTCAGTGCTTACCTTACTTCGCCTCTCTTTCAAAGAGTACCTCTTGATCTCATCCAGTTTTATAGGTTCAAAATCTCTCTTCATGTTATCCTTCACTTACGAATAGAGTGCTGGAAAATCAAGCTTGCCTAACCACACCCTAGGCTTTCCATCTCCTCAATTAACACTCTCGGTAGACGATCTCTGTTTTCGAGAGTAACCTCGTAGAGCTTGACATCATTCCTCGCCTTGATCTCTCGAATGAAAGTGTCTCCTCCCACTGCAATAGTACCTAAGACTATATTCTTTGAATCCAAGGCCTTGAGAGCCGCTTCTCGAAACCGTTCCGAGTAGCACTCCATCTTCCCAATCTCATCGAGTATGATGATCTCTTCATCAAATTTTGTAATAATGGAAGGAACAGCAATATGAGCGATGTTTTCTATGCTAACGCCATATCTCCTGACACTAAAAGCGCTCTCAATCTCTTCATGGGCTAATAGTCCCTCTTTACCATCTGTGGTTACCATCATAAATCCGACTCTCCGGCCGTCTCGTTTGATCTCCTGGGTATGAAATCCCCTCCCCGGCCTCTTTAAGCACGATAACACCTTCTTAATGACCGTGGTCTTCCCAGAATTGGGGGGACCTGTTAAGAATATATTTTTGACACGAGGCCCCCTTCCCCCGGTAGCATTCGTCATCGTCCTGCCGCCATAATATAGACAACTGTCTCCTCTCTCCCATCTACCTCCAGGAGACCGTTTACTTCTTCATCAAAGAGGGCACCTACCGCACAGCAACCGAGGTTAAGACCCTCGGCAGCAAGGGTGACATTTTCTCCTATGTGGCCTGCATCCAGGTATATATAGCGGTAAGCCCTCTGCCTGTATTTCCATTTAGAGCGGTGGGTAATAGCAGTCCAGACAAACACTACACTCGCCAAAGCAAGCATACCCTGTTCCAGCCCTGCTCTCGCTATTTCCGCACCGAAGTTTCCGCTTCGTATCAACTCCAGAGCATGCTTCCTGATGTTGTAATGATAGATGCCCTGCTCTACCGCATCTACGTGGTTAACCACGAGGTATGTCTCAATGGGATAGAGGGCCCCGGCGGAAGGAGCGGAGCGGAGTTGGTACAGTCGAATATCAGCAGTTACCCCCTGGGCAGCCCAAAGGAGCTGGGAGAGTTCAGAGAGAGATATAGGGGTACCGGTGAAGTCCCGAAAGGACCGGCGTCGCGCCAATATTGTCCAGAGTCCTTTACCACCATCTCTTTCTGGCCTGGGAAGCTGAGTTTCAACAGAACCGGGATATTCTTTGTATATATCGGGCTTGGAGGCGAAATCCAAGTGGCCACCGGTCATTCGGTCTCGATGGTATTTGGTGAGTTCCTGAAAGAGATCCCCTATCTTTTCCCTCAGGTTATTGTCGGCCTCAGAATTCTTGCTCATTGGACTATCGAGTCTATACTCAGTTTACTGGTACACGTAGTAACTTCAAAATCAGGGAACATATTTTCAAAAAACGGCTAAAAAGTCAAGCCATAAGAACCTTTTCTCTTGATTTCAAACCTCATAATTGTTAGACTCGTCTTGCTTAAAACGAAATTAACTACCAAAATGGATTTTCCCTTCTCATGTGTGGCTAGCTGATCTCGCAAAGAGCGGTATCCACAGTCTCTATGATCTCTGCTTCTCCTTAAACTCCGATTGTTCTTCTTCTCGTCCACCTCCTGGTTTGATAGAGTACACGAGACCCTTCAAAAACCATGTTCCTCTTGAAAACGTATCCTGAGAGCGAATTCATCAATTTTTTGAGGAACTGTACCCTTGAGGCCATAAAATTAAACCTGACCTGGCGTGGTAATGTCAAAAGTTTTATGAAAAACAGAGAATATGATATCAAAAATAGAAATCAATCAGTAGGACAGGCGTCTCGCCTGTCAAAACATCCAGCATGATGGGTATCTCGCGCGTCAAAAAACCCGGCAGGACGGGCGTCCCGCCAGCCAGAAAAACCTGTCAGAAGATTTGTGGAGAGATCAATAGGTTCTCAGATAGAAAAGGCAGCTTATAGCAGGATGAATATTCTGATCGGGTTATAAGAAGTGAAAAGGACTTTTTAGAAAAGATTAACTATATTGCAGATAATCCGATCGAGGCGCATTTATCAGAAGGATATGAAGATTACAAGTGGCTATACATAAAAAATTGGATAAACGATGATTTATAGACAGGCGAGACGCCTGTCCTACAATGGGGGAGGCAACCCTATTTCGAGTAACATGTTGGGAATAAAAAAGGGGGAGGGAAATATAATAAGCTGTAATATTGTCATTTCGAACGGAGTGAGAAATCTTAAATGTCTGCCATTGGAAGATATTATGTTTATTTCTCTTGGAGCCTGCCCCTTCACTTTGTACAGGGCAAGCCCTAAGCTAAGAGACAGATTCCTCGCTGAGTTTACCCTGAGTCCGGTGACAAGATTCCTCACTTCATTCGGAATGACAGGCGAAGGGGTCGGAATGACAGGCGAAGAGGTCGGAATGACAAAGGTGAAGGGGTCGGAATCAAGGGCGAAGGAGTCGGAATGACATGACAGTTACATGAGAGAAAGTACACAAAAAACTTTTGACAATACGCTGGCGTTAAAAAGGAGGAGAAACATGAAAAAAACTACCATTCTACTAACGATACCATTCTTATTATTTTGCTATAGTGCGATTTCAGCCGAGACCAGAGGAGTTACCGATGACACGATAAAAATGGGCCATTTAACTGCTGATACAGGGCCTATTGCAAAGGACTCACAGTCCCTGACAGAGGGTGCCCGGAACTATATTCGCTATATAAATCAAGAAGGGGGCATCAATGGTCGAAAGATAGAGTTGGTTGCGGAGGATAGTGGTTACTCAATACCCAGGGCTATTTCAGCTTTCAAAAAGCTGCTTTACAGGGATAAAGTACTGACTTTTGTCGGACCGACTTCAACCGGTGAATCCACGGCTCTGTTTTCTCAAGTTGCAAAGGAGAAAGTTGTAATTATACCATTTAGCGGATCTGAGACCATGGCTAAGCCTTTTAAGAGATATGTTTTTGGTTTTACGTTAACTTACCAGGATGCTATCAAGATACTATTTGACTACGCAATAGAGGACCTGAAAACCAAAAATGCGAAAATGGCAATTGTGTATCCTGACGTTGAATTTGGCAAAGTGGGATTAAAAGAGGCCGAAGACAGGCAAAGATATATGGGGTTGAACTCCATGAGGAAATATTAAATATGGGATCTCTTGAAGCTACATCCCAGGTTCTCTCGATGAAAAGATATAAACCCGATTTTG
>JBDRGH010000018.1:0-2505 GCA_043818015.1 Pseudomonadota bacterium | reverse complement strand
TGCCTTTTGGCTCACGGCAAACAATGAGCATGTTTGGATGCTCAAAGTATTCACTAAGCCGTACCTTTTTTATACCATGCTCTGCTGCTTCGATTCCCCATTCTTTATTTTTTATCGACACCACGTGACTTGTTCCTGTTTGATAAATATTCTCTGGCAGATTTCCTTGACAAACTGGTTGAGGTTGTCTCCATCGAGAATCCCGCTGCGGTTATCTACTACTATGAAATCGTTTCCACTTCCACTCATCTTGAAAAAATCTATATTCGACATAATCGTCTATCTGCGTAGGAATTCAGGTATCCTTTCGCCCTTAATAAGGTCGTCGTATTCCTCTCGCTCCCTAATTATATGAAATTTATCCCCGGCGACCATGACTTCGGGAACACGGGGACGTGAATTGTAGTTGGATGACATCGTAAAACCGTATGCGCCCGCACTCATAATAGCCACTAAATCACCCCTTTCGAATTGGGGCATCGTTCTATTTTTAGCGAAAAAATCACCTGATTCACAAATTGGCCCTACCATATCAGCTACAAATCTATTGCTCTCCACTGACCGAACGGGCTGAATCCCCTGGAAAGAACCGTAGAGGGAGGGTCGGATCAGATCGTTCATACCAGCATCTACTATGACGAAGTTTTTCTCTTCGCCGTTCTTGGTGTAGAGTACCTTGGTGACCAAAATCCCGGCATTCCCAACAATTACCCTGCCTGGTTCTAAGATAAGCACACAACTGAGATCAGAAATTTCCTCAATAATGGCCTTCGCATACATATTTGGATGGGGAGGCGTTTCCTCATCGTAGGTGATCCCCAGTCCACCACCTAGGTCTAGGTAGTTTATATCGATTCCTTCCTTTTGTAATTCAAGGATCAGTTCCTTTATCCGTTCGAGAGCGTCCACAAAGGGTTCCACGTCTGTAATCTGAGATCCAATGTGGCAATCCACACCCACAATGTCAATATTCTTGAGCTTACTGGCGTGCCTGTACTCATTGAGAGACCTCTTTATATCAATCCCGAATTTGTTCGCCTTGAGCCCTGTAGAAATGTAAGGATGGGTTTTGGGATCTATGTTTGGATTTATCCTGAATGCAACTCGAGGCTTTTTACCAAGTTTCCCTGCCACGGAATCTATGACCTCCAGTTCTTGGGTCGACTCTATATTAAACATCAGGATATCTGTTTGAAGAGCAAATTCTATCTCATCAAATTTTTTCCCCACACCAGAGCAAACTATCTTCTTGGGGTCGGCTCCGGCGATTAGGACACGAAATAACTCTCCGCCTGAGACGATATCGACTCCCCCACCTTCATTGATAAATGTTTTGAGTACGGCAATATTGGAGTTCGCTTTCACGGAGAAGCACACAAGGTGTTCTACCGCAGAAAAGGCAGAGTCAAAGACTCGAAAATGGTTCAACAGGGTATTATAGCTGTAGAGATAGAACGGGGTTCCAACTCGCTCCGCAATAGTCGAAATCGGGATTCCCTCGCAGTAGAGTTCATCTTCTTTGTACTGAAAGTCATGCATGGCTTCTATCTATCCTACTTCTATTTTAACCAGCTCACACTGAAAACTTTCCTTCTGCCCTCGCTCTCTGAGCAAGAACTAACGACGTGGTGGAGATTCGTCACATGCGACCTCAACGAGATTCGAATCTTCGCTGAAGATGCCATCAGAGCTATAGGATAATACCTTATAGGTGTAAATTGCCGGGTAAGTGAGGTTACTATCAACATACTTCATGGTATTGTTTGTAAGAGGTACCTTCTTAAGGCGTATCCTCCTCCAATTAATATCGGCTATTTCCTTGAATCTCTTGGGACAGTCTGGGCATGGCTCGGTATCCAACGTCGCTTTGCTCCTGAAAATCTTGAATCCTGCTAGACCAGTGAGTCTTGATCCATCGGTATTCCTGTCAGGGGTCGTCCAATGAAGGAAAACCTCCCCGTTCCTGACGGTAGCGCTGAGATCACTGATAGCCTTCGGAGCAACACTCTCAGGTGCGACGGGAGGTGCTTTTTTTCCACATCCAAATTCTCCCATCAGTAAAGAAAAGACCAATGGGATGAAGAGAAATTGAATTGGACCGAGACACCTTTTTCCCATACAGTATAGATAACCTCCCCAAAAGGGAGAATACCTGTTATTCCTCCTTCTTCATGGCGTGGATTCTTAACCTGAGAGCGTTCGTTTTAATAAAACCTTCAGCATCCTTTTGGTCATAGACCGTATCCTTCTCGAAGGTGGCAAAATCACGGTGATAAAGAGATTTGCGAGACTTTCTGCCCACGACTACGCAATTACCTTTATATAACTTCAACCTTACAGTTCCTGAAACATCCTTCTGGGTCTCATCGACCGTATTTTTTAAGAGTTGCATCTCAGGCGAGAACCAGTAACCGTTGTAAACTAACTCAGAGTATTTTGGAATCAAAGAATCCCGGAGGTGCATGACTTCCCGATCCATCGTTATGGATTCTATAGCCCTATGGG
>JBDRGH010000017.1:0-2345 GCA_043818015.1 Pseudomonadota bacterium | reverse complement strand
GGTCGAAGTACAAGAAGACGCCAATCTTGATTCTGACCTCGGTGAGGGAGGAAGCTGCCCGTCGGCGATACGAGCTGGAGATGGCGATGGAGCTTGATGTGGACGACTATGTAGAAAAGCCAATCTCCCCGGATATCTTGCTGGAACGAGTGGGGAAGCTTCTCAAAAAGAAGGAAAAGGTCTAAATCCTAGGAAGCTGGAGGCAATATGAAAATGTCAAAGAAAGCCAAAATCCTTCTTATTGACGATGATGTAGATTTTATGGAGGCAACAAAAATTGTTCTGGAAAGTAAGCCCTACGAGGTAGTTGTGGCCCATGAAGGTGAGGAGGGATTGCGGAAAGCGAGGGAAGAAAAACCTGATTTGATCCTCTTGGATGTAATAATGCCAGTAAAGGATGGATTCACTGCTGCTGAGCAGTTCAAAAAAGACCCCGAACTAAATAAAATCCCGGTTCTGATGTTAACTGGCTTCGCCGAAAAGGGTGGCGAAACCTCTATTGCGGCCAGCCGGGGACTTACCCTTGAAGCTGAGGATTATATAGATAAGCCGGTTAGTCCTGGGGAGCTCCTGCAGAGGATAGAGAAACAATTGAAAAAGGTGGGTTTGTAATCACCTGACCGTTTTTGGCCTCTCAAAGAAAGGCGACCTTTTTCCTGTTACCAGCAATTGTTCAATATTCCTGACCCTCGCTCCAATAATTTGGATGAGGCTATGCATTACCTCATAGCCAAGGCGGGTATCCTTGTCAAATAGAGTGCGAAGCTCATTGCCATTAATAGCTATGATTTTAGAAAGCTCTTTAGAGATTGCTGACATGGTAAGAAAATGTGGCGGTACCAGGGCGGACCAACCGAAGATTCCACCTTGGGTGATGGTGCGGACTACAGTTTGTTCTGGCAGATGGGATGAGTCAGTAGGTATCTTCACAACTAAGTTGACCTGTCCCTCTTCAAGGACATAGAGATGCTTGGCATCTTCGCCTGCTTCAAAGATGACTTCTTGGCTCTTGTAAGCCTTTTCTTGACATGAAGGTAAATCTGCAATCCTTTGTAGATTGTTATTATCCAAGCCGAGAAATAGCTCACACCTTTTTAGGGCTCCGATGACACTCAATTTCTACCTCCAAATTCCCTTTACTAACTTATTTGAATTACGTCTTATAGAGTAAAACGAAAGGTCAAAGACCCGATTTAAGTGGGTGTTCGACTAAATCTCTCATTATATTTTAACATATTTTGGGGGATAGCGCACCGATAAGCATGTCTGGGTATTGACATTATGGGAGAAATAGCTTATCGTTCATATCAAAGTTCATATCAAAAAGGGAGGTGAAAAGATGCAAGCATACTGCGTGAAGTGCCGCGCCAAGAAGGAAATGAAAGATGCCAGGGCTATAACCATGAAGAATGGTAAGCCGGCGACACAAGGCATTTGTCCCTCATGTGGGACTAAGATGTTCAGAATAGGAAAGAGTTAATACTAGTAGATATCAGTATTCTTCGAAATTCTTCGAAAGGCTGGATATTGCTGTGCAAGGAATATCCAGCCTTTTTGTCTACCATCACACAAAAGGGGGAATTGTTGTTTCTGCTCTTCTTATGTCTCTACCTTCGCTTCTTTGCTGGTCTCTTCCTCATCGAAGAGAATAGCCACAGCATAAATACTACGCTAAAAAATGGCGATATTCCCCCGAAGGCAAACCCACCCCCAGATGATGCCCTCTGTACCGAAGTGAGTCTGTACGTCAGCTCCTTTTTGGGCATGGCTTCCATGGAGAGTTCACACGCTACCATGGGTTTGCTCACGAGTGAGGGTGCGAACCAGCCCAAGGCGTTAGTACGGCCGGTGGCCTCTGCCCAGACCCAGCCTCCCTTACCCTCCAGCGTCACGACGCGTGCTGCCTTATTGTAGTCGGGAAGATGCACCAGCGCTGCGGCATGGCCTGGTGCTAACACAATAGCGGAGCGGAAGCCAGCCGCTTTATAGAGTACCGCTAACAGTATGGCGTCATCTTCGCAGTCGCCAGGTGCCGTACCGTTCTCTAGGATGTCTCCGGCGAGTTCATCAGCATTCTGGGCGAATTCCTCGTGGCCGAACTCGTCCATGTCCGAGGTATAGACTACCTTGTTTCTCACGAAGTAAAAGATCTGCTGCGCTCTCTGGTGCGGTTGGGGATATTTCTGGGCAAAGGCTTGGCCTAGTTTCCAAGCAACATCGACGTTCTCTCCCAGACTCTCACGGGCGATGATGGGGTCAAAGCTATCCTCGGTGAGCTGCATAAATCCATCCTCACCAGTGGAGCGGTTGCGGCAGATACCAAAACTGTCATAGACCTCATCTCC
>JBDRGH010000016.1:0-3689 GCA_043818015.1 Pseudomonadota bacterium | reverse complement strand
GGAGTTATCCTTTTTGTCTATAGGGCGGACACTGGCGTGTGATTGAATTGTTGGATGTGTATCTGGAGGGCAAGTGTGATATAAGGAAAGAAAGTCGCTAGAGAGATAAGGCATACAAATGGTTAGGTCAAAGCAGACTATTATGAAATGGATTTTTATTATTCTAATGTGTGTAGTCCTTTTCCCATGGTCAGCTGTTTATGGTCAAGGGCCAAACCTCTCCTCGCCCTCATTTCTGGTTTCGTCTCTAAAGATCGGCGGCCCTTTGGATTTCTGTGGTGAAGGAGTTCCCATTGAAACACAGGAGGTTCGGGAACGGCTGGAGAAGGAGCTGTTGCTTACGTTGTGGGACCGGCCGCAGGTTATTCTCTGGTTGAAACGTTCCCGTCGCTACCTTCCGTATATTGAAGAGAAGCTCAAAGACGCAGGGGTGCCGGACGATCTCAAATACGTTGCCATTGCCGAGAGTGCTCTGCGACCTCACGCGGGCTCCCCAAAGGGGGCCATGGGATTTTGGCAATTTATTGAATCCACCGGGCAAAAATATGGCCTCGTGATCAACAAGCATATCGATCAGAGACGAAACATTTTTGCATCCACTCAGGCGGCCATACGATACTTTAAATATCTTTATGAAACTTTTGGGTCCTGGACACTTGCTACCGCTGCCTACAACATGGGTGAGGACGGACTCATGGCCGAAATCGTGACGCAAGGTATCGATAATTTCTATCTTCTCCACCTTCCCCTCGAAACCCAGCGGTATATCCTGCGGATTGTCGTGATCAAGCTAATCGCCTCCGATCCGCAACGATATGGTTTTCGGCTTTCAGACGAGGACTACTATCCACCTCTTGCGTTCGACCGCATCGAAATTGACCTGTTTAAGGATGTTCCCCTCAAGCTAATTGCTCAGGCCGCAGGCACCCACTTTAAGGTAATTAAGGATTTGAATCCTGAGATTCGTGGCCACTACCTGCCAACAGGACGCCATGGGATTCTGCTTCCCAGGGGGGCCTCCAAAGATTTCCAGGCTCGTTTTGAGCCTCTCCTAAGAAATTTGATGGTGGATGAAAGAGACAGAATCTACGTGGTTAAGAAGGGGGATACTCTTACGTCCATTGCCGAGCGATTTAATGTCCCTTTGTCAGCCCTCATCATTTGGAATCGATTGGACCCCAGAGCTCACCTCCGGCCTGGTGACCAGTTGGTCATTCACCGCAAACCTGCCGAGGTTGACAAAGACGCAGATAAGGCCGAGAATTCTCTCTCGAAGACAGAGTAGCCCGTGGCTACATAGTTTGGGGTAACGAAGAAAGCAGACAGCAAGAAACAACCTTGTGCTTTGCTTAATCATCCCTGTAGGGTACCGATAAAGCCTGTCAAGTACTCCCTTCTAATGCTCCTATCCCAACGTTTAGACTTAACAGTGTCGATTTCGACCTATCATGGATGTAACTGATTGAGTATTTAAATGATTTAACACGATGAGATATTTGCTTGACACATACGGTCTCTTCTTATATTTATTCAAATATAACATGGAAGATATGCCACCCACCTTTGATTTCCTTTCCTCTTATTGGGGTTTCGACCTTTCCCCTCCTTTGTTCACATATCCAAGAATCGACTAGAAGGTTCAATTTTTAGAAATACAGCATGTTTTTTTCTCCCTCTTTGTGAAGAGTATTGTAAGTCTTTTAATGGGGTTGGAGCAGTCAATGCCTACGCTACCTGTGAGGCTTTCGGGCTACTTAAGGAAGGAAGAACACCATGAGTTAAATCTCCCGTCAAATTGAGATAGCCGGAATGTTACTCTGACAGATAGGTGCGGGCCATCCTTCAACACCACTAAACTATTGAGGAGGTGATAAAGATGGCATCAACAGAGCAAAATAAGTCCATCGTCCGTCGTTTCTGGGAGGAAGTTTTTAACGGAAGAAAATTAACACTAATAGACGAGCTTTTCACCACCGACTGGGTCTACCATGGAGTTGCTGGTCGAAAGTTATATGGCCCGGAGGGCCTCAAACAATTCCTCACTGAGTACCACAATGCCTTTCCCGACATGCAAGTGAAGGTTGAGAATTTGATCGCCGAAGGGGACAAGGTGGTGAGCCATGTGACAAGTCGTGGGACACATAAGGGTGAGTTGATGGGAATAGCTCCAACTGGAAAGCAGGTAACAGTGCCAGTGATCTGCATCAACCGCTTCGCGGGGGATAAGATCGCCGAGGACTGGGAAATAATTGACCTGTTTGGCATGCTGCAACAGCTCGATGTGATCCCGTCACCTGAGTAGAAGTAACGTAAGGCGAAGGTAAAAACTTGGTTTGGCTGGTTGTGAACTCTCACGATCAGCCAAGCCTTTCAATCTTTCCTACCAGTGTAATACTTCGAATGACAATCAATATCAAGAGACTACTCATAGGGATGATCCAAATTATATGGATATCTACTCTCTCATTTTTAGGAAGAAGGTAAATCACGATTATGCCCAATAGATCCATATCCAGAGGGATTTCGCAGACCTATCTACGACTTTACCAATCTCGCCGCCTCTTTGTTCCTCAAGGCAAATGACATGCCAATCATCGGCCTAGAGTAAGCCCTGGGATCCAAGAGGATGAGTCCCGTAACCGGCTAAATTCTTAAGAGTGAAGATTTTAGAATAATTTTGGGGTGAGTTGTTTAACCTTCTCTAATAACTGGAGGCA
The DNA here is from genome assembly GCA_043818015.1 of Pseudomonadota bacterium. Lineage (GTDB taxonomy): Bacteria > Desulfobacterota > UBA8473 > UBA8473 > UBA8473 > JBDRGH01. The sequence goes on along the minus strand of JBDRGH010000016.1, from coordinate 972 downwards.
TCCCACTCGAAATTCGGAACCAATGCTCATTTGAATTTCAAGCTTCACAACGGAACATCCAATGGGCTATAATAGTTTTATGTATTGTTCAGAGAACTCAGGCGGACCAACTTTACCACCTCTTGAGTCAGATTTACCGCGATAAGGAATGCCAGCTAAACAATCAGAGAAAATCATGGAGGTATTGATGAAAAGGAAATTGGCCCCAGTTTTCTTATTCTTCATTGCGATGACGCTCCCATTCGGTCTTTGCTTCAATTCAGAGGCGCAGTCTCAGCAGCAACTGCCTATGGATACGAAAGAGATCCAGCAGGTGATCGAACTCCTTGAAAATCCGGAGGCTTCCAATAAACTCGCCAAACAACTCAAGACCCTTCTGGAGGCGAGGCAACAGCTCGAAGAAAAACTCCCCACAGAAACGGAAAAGAAAGAGGCGATAACCACAAATCTCTTTCAGGCCTATCGATCATACAAAAAGCAAGTCATCGCTGGAGCAGAGAGGGCTGCCTCCCGTCTTAAGGCCCTTCCTCAAACCCTGCAGCAATTAAAAATATATTTCTCAAAGGATGAACATGTAGAAGAACTGGTGTCAATTCTTATAAAATTCACCATCGCCCTGCTGGCTGGCTTGATCACTTGGATTGGATTACGGAGATACACAAAACGATTGGAGCAAAAACTGGGATTGGAGCCACCCTTCACTTTCTCCAAAAGGTTAGCGGGTGTCCTCGTCTCGACTTTCTTTAAGATTCTTCCTTGGATCAGTCTTTATCTCTTCGGTTATCTGGCTCTGGTACTCTTCCCCATGGATAGAAGGTTGGAGTCGATCGCTCTACGTGGTTTACTCGCTTTCATTGTCTATTTCAGCATCAAATATCTTATCCACTTTATGCTGTCCCCCGAGGTCAAGGAAAAGCGTCTTCTGCCTCTCAAAGCCGAACTCTCCGAGTACATTATCATTTGGTGCCAGAG
>JBDRGH010000015.1:0-15173 GCA_043818015.1 Pseudomonadota bacterium | reverse complement strand
GATGCGCATCTTGAGATCGGCGACGAAAAGTTTTTCCAGTTTTTCCTTTTCCGTAGGATTCTTTTCTTCAACAATGCGATTGTAATTTTCCAAAGAGAATTTTGAATCAATAGGAATAATTTTATCCTTTACAAAAACCACTGCATCAACGATGGTGCCGTCCGGGAAAGCATACTGCATTTGATAACTACCGGGCGGAAGAACATTTTTGAGAAGAGTTTCGAGATAGTACTCGCCGAGCACGCCACGCTGTTTCGGATTTTTAAGAATGTCTTGGAGAGATTGTAATTGGTCGGTGAAAGAAACCACTTGTCTATTGGTCTCATCGAGCTTAGTCAATCCTTGGGTGACTTCGCGGATGAGTTTAGCAGACTCACCGAACTGGGTGCGCACAGATTCGTTCATCATCTTATTCGTCTCTGACATTTTCTGGTCAACGGTACGGGAGAATTCATGAAGTTGCGCCAAAAGAAGCTTTGTTCCCTCCCCCTTCTCTTCCCTATCCTTTTTTCTAGTAATGAAAAAAACAAGCCAAAGATTGACTAAAAGGAGGAATGCTAGAATAACCAATATCCAATTCATGATAATATTATAGCATGTCACTACACCAAGATATTAAAGCTCAAATCACTGCGGCTATGAAAGCTCGCGATGCTGTGCGTTTGGATGTTCTGCGAGGTCTTCTCTCTTCTTTTACAAACGAGGCGGTTTCTAAGAAGCGCAAGCCTGATGAAGAGCTCTCGGACGAAGAATCCCTCTCTGTCATCTCTAGGGCAGTTAAACAACGTAAGGATTCTATTGAGCAGTTTGAGAAAGGAGGGCGCACGGATTTGGCTGAAACGGAGAAGGCTGAACTCGAAATACTCAAAACTTATCTCCCCGTCCAGATGTCTCGGGAGGAAGTTCAGAAGTTTGTAAGTTCTAAGTTAGAAGGAATGAGTCTTGATGCTAATTCTAAAGGTCAAATAATGGGTATGGTAATGAAAGAGCTAAAAGGCAAAGCGGACGGAATGATGGTGAAAGAGGCCGTTGACACTATATTTGTTTCGTGATAAAGTTATAAGTGGAGGTGCTGATGAGTTATTTCTGTCAGGGCCGGTGGTGGCAAGATGCAAAGAAACGGAGATCATTTCATACGAGATCACCGAGACCGCCAGCGAGAAGGATCTCACAGAGAAGAGTTCCGCTCGGTCCCCCCATCAAGACATTCGATTATGGCGAGCGTTCCGCCGGTGCGGAAGTCGAAGCGCGTCTTGATGCGCTCCTGGAGCGCCGAAACAGCAAGTAGCTCCGCGCGCGCCACTCTCGAGGGCGGTTCCGATGTCATCTCGGAACCGCCCTTTCTTAATATAAATTTATCTTTCAACCAAGTTTTAATCTGTGACCCCATAGTATGGCTTTCCGAACTCTGGAGCAAGAGGGATTCTATCAAGTTTAGTCTCGAAGAGATACAACCTCTCATTGCTATTGGCGTTTAGGCAGGGGGTGGGGGTAGTCCCGATTTACTCTCCAAAAGGGTAATTTAAGAAGTAGGCTCTTCTGTAAAATTCTCAAAAAGGTAAATTTTATAATGTCGGAAAATGTTGGATTCTGAAACTCGTAATAAGTAGGGTTAAGTGGGGTTCCCAAGCCTCGCAATAAACGAAAAAATCCCTTGTTTGCTTGGTTTCTTGCAGTCATCGCATAAAAAGCACCCTAGAAAATCCGACTTTTGAAATCCAACAATAATTTGTACCTTCTAGAGGTCGTCTTTCAATTCGACCGCTTCTTCTTCATCCAGCCCCTCCTCATCCATAATCTCTTTGACGTGAATGGCATCATCTACATCAAGCCCGTTGTCATCCATCAAACGCATGACTTCTTCTGGGTCGTCTGAACCTTGTAGCTTTTCAAAATCTTCTGGGTCTATGTCTGTCATAATGGTTAAGAATATTTTACCCCACCCCGCTTTCCACTATTTCTCTTTTCAGTCTCGGTGAACAAAATATCATAAGCTTTGTCTATCCGATTCTCTTCTTGGTATTTATCGTACTCATCCTTGTTGATGTGTTTATAGACAGCGTTCATCAGGGTTAGGAGACTGGTGGCACTGTCTAGAGCCTTTTCATTAGATATTTCCTCTCCAAACTCCTCCTTCCATATGACCTTGAACTTATCTAGTGCTTCTTTTGAAATCATTGTTATTTACTATATAACCTCACCACCTCGTCAAAGTTCTTAGCCTTATTCTCCTTCCAGTCATCCTCTTTGATGTACAAAGCCTTGTAGGTCATTCGGGTCTGTCTATTGTTTACGTCCTCACACCATAAGGTTAATCTCTCAAACTTGAGCTTGTCATCTTCCTCTTCTCGCCCCTTTGTCTCAATTATAAAGACATTCTTATCGTCTTGCTTCACAAAGAAGTCTGGGTAGTAGGTGGCGATAAACCCCTCCTCGTTCTTATACTCAATTCGTAAGGCAGTTGCTTCCTTATTTTTGAAGTTCTTGGCAAAAGAAACGATGTCGTCACACTTCTCAAGGAACTCCGAGAAAATAAGTTCAAAATCACTGTCACCGACAATCTTATTGAAGACAGACTTCTTGGGTATCAAATAAGACTTATCATTCACCACGAACGGTCTAGCGTCACTAATTTTGATGTAGTTCCTTATTTCTGTGTCACCCGTATCTTGGACCGTCAGCTCGTTTATGCCTTTCTTGAAAGCATCCTTTATCAATTTTATATACTCAATTTCTGAAAGATTTCTTAAGGTATTGAGGTCGGAGAGATTGATAGAGCCCTCAAACATATGCTTCTCCACGAAATCTTTTACCTTACTAAACAGAATGTCATAGCACCCAAAGAGTCTTAGTTCTCGCATTACTGCTTGAGCAAAGAACCCTATGACACTCTGATAATTTGGCTCAATATCGCCAGTCAAGGTAGTTATGTGGTGCACCTTTTCGTTCACTACATCCTTGAAAACAATATCTCGCTTCTCTTCTTCAGAAAAGGCCTTGAGTTTAACCTTCTTATTACCAAACTTGGAAACATCTAGTTCAGCGAGATTTTTATATTCTCTCTGTATCCTTGGAGATAGTACTGGGATTTCAATATCAAGCTTATCTATATCCTTCTTAGGATTTTCCCTATCAATTTCAACAACCATTGGGGTAATTGGTTTAGTTCCTTTGCCCATCAGTCGCTTCTCAAGCAACACACCCTCTCCCTTGATAGATTCAACGAAATCCATAAAAGCTGGTGTACCCACAATGCTGACATACTCCTCCACGTCCTCTCTACCAAAATACATTCGCCTCAAACCTCTACCGAGTGTTTGCTCTGGTAAAATTTTATTATCTCCTCCGTATGGTCTAAGTCCGACTATTGTCGTTACATTTTTTACATCCCAGCCTTCCTTGAGCATCATAACTGACACTATGACTTTATATGGACTTTCCCAACTGTCTATATCATTCGCTTGCTTCCTAAGGATATTTAATTCGTCTTTGTTTTTACTCGATACAGTTTCAGAAATTTCCCCACTCTGATTCGTGTGAATAGTTAAAACGGCATTTTTTAAATCAGCAAAATTGGTTTCAATATACTCTGCTATATCATCGCAGTCCTTAGTATCTTTTGTCATGATAAAAAGAATTGCTTTTTTATTAGTTTTTTTGTGTTCTTGGTATGTTTTTCTCCATTCTTCAACACCTAGATTAATGAAATCTTTATAAGCTTCAACAAAAACCGAACTTTGATACTCTTTCAATTTACCCCGACTTGCCTCATCTGGTACTACAGGCTGTTTTACTATTCTTTGATGTATTGCTTCAACTAAAGGGTAATCAGAAACAGTCTGCACAAAAATTGAACCATCTTTCTTTTTAGGAGTAGCGGTCACGTCTAACTGTAATGACAAACAGGTACCTTTTTGTTTAAGTTTGTTATCTATGTCTCTGATAGATTTCATCCAAGCATTCTCTTCGTGGATATGATGAGCTTCATCATTTATAACAATTAATTCATCAATATCTCTAACAATCATTCCCAAATCAATACTTGAATCACTGGTCTTGGTCACTGGTTTATCACCCAAGAAATACTCGGAGGAGTCGGGGTCGTCAGCACTTAGTTCTCTCACGTCACTCTCAAAAACTCTGTGAATGTTTGTTAGGAAAATGTTGCCTGTATCAGAAATCCCTCTTAGGTCATCTTGGAGGTGTAGAGTTATCTGAAAATCATCCTTCCAGTTCTGACCTTGATAGCCGTTATCGGGCAAGACGGGGTCAGTGAAGAATATCTTCAGTCCTTCAAAGTCGTTTCTAATCCTTTCAAAAACGATAACGTTTGGCGTTATGAGCAGAAAGTTCTTAGCAAGATTTGAGTTAGGTTCATACGACTTGTGGAAATATGCCCAAGCCACTAGCAAGCTCATTACCTTGGTTTTGCCAGCCCCCGTAGCCATCTTGATGACAAACCTAAGCCAGTCCTCTGTGAACATCCCAGCACTTAAAACCCCAGTGGAGTTGTATCTAATCAAATCGTGCTTATCCTTCACTCCAGCGACCTCATAGAGCCATATAACGGTCTCTAAGGCCTCTCTCTGGGCAAAGTAGTACTGGAAGCTATATGTCCCTCCATCTTTGTCGTACAGGACATGCTCTTCCTTAAACCACCAATTTAGAAGGGCTTTTGATGTCTCGCTGGCTCCATCATAATTTGTATCTCTCCAAACTTTAACTCTCTTTCTCAAATCCGCTACCAACGGGGGGAGGAGCTTGTCATACCCTTTTTCTCTCAAGTCTTCGTCCGCAGGAAACCATCTTATAGATGGGTCAAGAATTTTATACGGGTCTCGTGGAAAGTTTTTGTGGAGTGCCATATCAGATTTTAACTTCTATGACTCTGGTAGTGTCATTGCCGAAAATATCCACTACCTTTATAGCCACCTTGTATGTCCCTTGGGGCATTTCTCTTGATGCGGAAGTTAGCTCAAGGTTTCGATTCTTCTTTGTTCTAAAGCTCTGCCATTCGTTATCAAAGATAAAATCACCAGTCCAAGACTCTTTCTCCTTACCGTCCTTAACTACTCTTATAATTTCCTTACGGTCCTCAAAGTTGAAATCTACTGCCCAGTAATCCACCCAGTCACTCCACTTCTTCGTTAGAACTTCTCTTGAAACAAGTTCCGTTTGCTTGTCCTTACTTATTTTGATTACCTGACCACTTTCAACCACTACTTTAGAACCACCAGCTCTTAACTCCTCTTCAATCTCACCAGTATTGTCTTGATTGTAAAAAACCGAGAAATCAACTAGCTCAATAGAAAGTTCCTTGCTCTTTCCTTTACCTTTTACCACGGGCTTAACCTCTATGTAGGCAACATCGTAGAACTTCACCTGACCTTTTTCTACAGCTCTCTTATCAAATACCTCTCTTGGGATTATCTTGAAGGCAATATCCAGCCCTTCATCTTTGTACTCTAGAAAATCAAGACCCATTTCGTAATCAAATCCCAACACATCAATTTTCGTGATGTTCTTAGCTTTACATTCCTTAGCAATACTTTTTATAAGCTGATGAGATACAGGTAGGTTGATGGGACCCACTGCTACCAATCTATCCCTCTTCTTGCCCGTGATAGTAGTGAATGACTCCACTGGTTCGGCCTTATAAGCAGAGAGAATTAAACTGACAAATTCTTTCTCTTTTCTCTCCGCTTGCTTAGCTTTTTCTTCTGCACGGAGGTCTGTATTTGTAGCAAGAAAGTTCTCTCGTTCATACCTTCCCACATTCAAAATCTCAAATGCTCTAAAATCTTTCTTGTCTTTCTTTAACTGTCTCTGAACATCAATCATTCTCTTTCTTGATGTGTGTATGCCAAACTTTCCCAAATCAGAGCCTATCCATTTTCTTCCTAGTTTTTCCGCTACAGCCAAGGTTGTCCCAGACCCACAAAAGAAGTCAGCAACCAAATCGCCCTTTTTCGAAGAAGCTATCATAATTCTTTCTAATAATGCTTCAGGCTTTTGAGTTGGATAATCAAGCCTTTCACTTGCAACAGGATTGAGTGGAACTATATCGGTCCATAAAGAGCCAACCACCGCACCCTTATTCTCATCTAGATAAGATTTCAAAGAAGGTGTCCCATTGGAGGTTAGCTCGATACGATTTTTTGAAATTAGTTCATCAATGGTTTTTTGTGTATATGCCCAATGTCTACCTGATGGAGGATTAATCACTTTGCCAAAAAATGTTCTAGCGGGGCCACTACCTGCGGCGTGAGCAGGTATAAGCATGTATTTTCTCCCTTGTTCGTCAACCTTACTGAACCTCGTAATATATTCGTCTTTATGTTCAGTGTATTGTGTTTCAAAAGTTGCATCGCTCTTCCCATATATCAAAACAACATCATGGACTTTACCAAACGAAGTCGCATCTGCGTGCGGTGCCCTTGTCCTTTGCCAAATGATTTCGTTTTTGAAATTGTCTTTTCCAAAAACCTCGTCAAGAACGAGTCTCATATAACTATTGACCCTCCAATCGCAATGGACATAGATACTCCCATTCTCTGCAAGTAAATCGTGCATTAATTTCAATCGCTCATAAATCATGGCAATGAAACTATCTGCTCCCTTACCCCAAGTATCACGGTAAGCAACTTCTTCAATAACAGACGGCTTCTTTGTAAAGCTCTCATCTTCATCTTCGCCAATTTTTATATCCATTGAGAAATCTGCTCCAACATCAAAAGGAGGGTCAATGTAAATCAATTTTAAGCCTCCTTGAGTCTCTATTTCTTGCCTAAGTGGACCGTTCTTAAGTGAGGAGAGAATGAGCTTGTTATCTCCCCATATGAGTTTATTAGTCCAGCCAGTAATCTGTCTTCCTTCAGTATCAAAAAGCGAATCTTGTAGTCCAATTTTTCCCTCACTTCTGGGTTCGTCAATCTGCTCTATGGTTTGGAAAGGTAGGACTACATTTGTGACCTCGTTAGTCTTTCCGTTCCACAAAAGTTCTACTTCTCTATCGGTCTCAAATAGTAAAAAGCGATACTTGTCTGGTAGAGGCTTACCAGCTTCCAAGTATTTAGTTATGTCTCTTTTCTCGTTATCTGAAAGGTGTAGGGACACTGTGGCTCTTTTGCCAAAGGTGCCCCTTAAAAACAGGATGGGCACCCCTAACATAGGGTGCAGACAGAACAACAGCCGAAGCCGTCAATCCTGTTTCCCTAGAGGTTAAGGATGCCCATTCTGGGCAGGATTGACAGCAAAAGCGTTGTCTTGCTTCGTGGGAAACTATTGTTCTGTCTGCCTCATCACTATAACAAGAAAGGGCTTAAAAGTGCATAGAACCCATTAGGCGGTGTTGGTTGAAAAATGCCTAGAAAAGAGTAGATTTAGGCCATATTACTATTACAATGAGTCCTCAATTCAGAAAATTTTCTTCCAGAGAGAATCTCAAGAAAGCCTTTGTTTTCGTCAAGAAAGAGATTGAAAAATCCAATATACCTTCGCTCCCATTAAACAACTCTGGAATCTCGGCTATAGAAGAACTGGGAGATGAATACTTCATAGCTTTAGAGAAACTTATAAGAAGTGGAAATTACGAGGCCGAAAAGACTTTTTTCATATATTTCCCGAAGGACAATCTGGATGTCAGACCAGTTAAAGCTCTTTCCACTACTGACCGTATCGTATATCAAGCCCTATTCAACCCAGACGTCTTAGGGCTACACATAGACGAACAGTTAGAAGATAGTTGTATGGGCAACAGGGTTGAGCGTAGAAGCCATAGGTATTTTCTCCGTAACTACAAACCTGAATGGAACTCATTCCATACAAAGCAGTTGGGTGCATTTAGGTCAGGAAAGAAATGGGTGGTAGAGATTGATATAAGCAAGTTCTTTGAGAGCATTGTTATTCCCAAGTTATGCAAGAAGTTGGAAGAGGATTTTGGTGTAAGCAGAGACTTGGTTACATTTCTTGAGAAGATGCTAACAAAGTGGTCTGAAAATGATTTACCTAAGGGAATACCGCAGGGACCGCAGGCTTCTTGGGTGCTTGCAAATGCTTATTTTGATGAGATAGATAAATTTATTCTTAAAAAAACAAAGGGCAGGGATATAAAATTTTTCAGATATGCGGATGATATGGTATTTATGGCTTCAGAAAAAAGAGGTCTTGCTGATTTTGTCAGGGAAGTTGCCCTGCACGTCAGAATGGATAACCTTTCCCTAAACGAGAAAACTGCCATCAAGAGAATCAAGTCAAGAGGAGAGATTGAGGAGAACACCTTTGGAAGTTATGAAGAACTTGATGAGAGAAACCCGAGCGAAGATAGCACATTCCTCACTGTTATTCTTCCAGAGGATGCGAAAGAAATTATTTATAAGATTATTGATGACGAGAAAGTTACAAAAAAAGAAATATCAAATATAAGACTTTTTTTGAGTATTTATCATGGACCGATAGAGATAGACTTCCTTGATTCCTTGTTAGAAGCTCTCTTTATCAAGCCATCCTTATTTCATCACGGAATAAAATTTATTGGTTCAAACATCAACCGACCTCACAGAAGTCGTGCCAGTCGAAACAGATTTGTATCAAAAATAATTTCCATACTTACTGAAGAGAAATGTGACAAATACCTCTGTGTTTGGCTACTTAAATTGGCAGTAGAGTCATCAAGAGATGATGCAATTTTTAGAAAAGGTATCCAAGGGTACGTCTTCAAGGTTTTGAGGAAGTCTAAAGATATACAGGAAGTCATTATCGCTCTTTATTATTTTGCCTACCTTGGAAGGACGCTTAATTACAGAACGTTTTTGAATCTAGTAGATAGATTTGAGGGATATGAGCGTAATCTTCTCTTATCTTTTATCACAATCCTTACTGATGAAGATAGGAAAAAGATTTTAATTAGATTTACTAATTCTCTTATTAGAAACCAATCTAACGAAGCAAATATTATCGGTATTTTCTTAAAGAGACTTTTCCGCCCAGACTTACGAATACTCGCATCCAGAAGTTCCATTGCTGGTTTTTTGACGAAACAATTTAAGGAAGAAAAGGCCATTCTAAGTCCGCTCATGGAGATTCCGAAAGATTATGTAATGGTTGCAAAAAAGCATCTCATTTACGGACGCTTGGGTGCAAAGCAAGGTAGAGAATACGTTTTGCCTAAAAGGACAAAAGGAGATGTATATATTACAAAGGAGAGAGGCAAATATCTATTTGAAGGGAATCAAATTCACATAAGAAGCTCTGATGCTCAATACGCAGTCATCTTTGACGTGGTGATTTCACTTAAACAAAATGGAGGCAAAATAGCCTACAGTGACATCATTGAAGGGTGCCGAAAAAGAAAGAAGCGTATCAATAAAAAAGCAATTCTGAGAGCACTTACAGGAAAAGATGCCAATCTATTTAGATACGCAAAGAACTTAAAGCAGTCGCCTGCTTATGGTATTAATCTTTTTGAGCCAATGCAGGACGGCAAGGAAATAGCCTTCAATAACAAAAAGTAAAATTTCTCGTGGGTTCTCTGTAAGTCAGCTTGTACTAAGCTGATTTTTCTTTTGTTTGCAACGTATTTTTGACGTCTAGAAATGGTCAGAGAAGTACAGAGAGTGTCGTATATTTTCAATAATTACCATCAAGAGGGTGTAGAACTCTCCATTACTCATTAGCCAAAATTAAATGTACAAAGAAGAAAACGAGGATGTAGAAGTCCTTAACTATGATGACCCGAACTGGTATTTCACTTTCGACTTGGGATTGTCAGCAGCCCTGATTAGTGCTGGGTTTTCACTTGTTTCCATAGACCGCAAAAACCTAAGCAAGGCCCAATTCTGCTTTCGCCGTTCTGAAGGGATGGATAAGACGATAGAGGCTTACTGGAGCGATACTCTTCTGACTAAGGCTAGAACCTACTTCGATACCCTGAAGATGTTAAAGAACAGATTACACTCCGAATAGCTATGAAATCACTCCAAAGAAGATTTGTGGCCATCACAGAGAAAAATCCGAGTCTTAGTTCCTATATATGCTTTGCCAAAACTATAAAGGGGCAAGGTTTCAACAAGCAAACTATCCATCGCTGGTTTCTAAAGCTGGTAGACAAGGATGACTACGCCAAGAAGGAAAAGAAAGCAATTTTGGCACACCTAGAAAATCTGTCAGACCCCGTGAGGACAACAAAAACTAGAGGCAAAACGGCTCTCCAGTGATTCTGTTTTTAGAAGACGTACAAATTAACCTAACAAAAAAAATATGAACCTAAAAACTATTACTATCAAAGAATACCTGACCGAGAAGAACATTCCTTTCAAGGAGAGTGGCAGAGAGCTTATTACCAAGTGCCTTTTTAACGACTGCGATAGAGATAGTAAAGGTGACGAAGCCCATTTGTACTTCAGCATTGAGACTGGTCAGTATGACTGCAAGAAGTGCGGAGAGAAAGGAAACATTCTCACTCTAGCCAAGCATCTAGGAGATACAATCCCAAAGGCCAGAGCAACCATCTCTTTCAATACGGAGCTGGTAGAAAGGTGCCATACCGCCCTCCCTACAAACATAAGAGATTACCTTCACAAAAGAGGACTTACGGATGACATTATAGACACATACAAGCTCGGCTATGGGCAGTTCTACAGGAAGTGGTGGATTACTATTCCCATCAAGGATATCTATGGTAATTACTCGTTTTTCAAGCTTCGCCAAGACCCCACCTTTGGCAACGACAAGATTACTTATCCAAAGGGAGCTGAAGCACAGTTATATGACTGGGAGACCTTAACAAATCTTAACAGCCCACTACTTATTTGTGAGGGAGAGATGGACCGACTACTTTTAGTATCGAAAGGTGTCTCGGCAATCACCTCTACTCACGGGGCAGGGACGTTCAAGGATGAATGGTCAGAAAAGGTAGGAAAAGGTAGGAAAGTTTACATCTGCTTCGACATTGATGAGGCTGGGCAAAAAGGAGCCGAGCGAGTAGCAAAAATGTTGGAAAATGTAGAGTGTGAGACCTACATAGTTACACTTCCCAAAGAGGTTGGTGAACACGGAGACATCACCGATTACTTCGTAAAACTTGATGGGTCTGTGGAAGACTTGTTTGGTAAGTATGCCAAAGAGTACCCAGAACGAATAGACATTTCCCAATTCCAGCCAATGAGTACCGAGAACCTTATAGGCACACTCGGTCTGACTATAAAATATGATGAGGAAAATAAACTCTCAACATTTCTCTGCGAGTTATCTGCTTATACTGAAAATTCACAATTCAACATAAGCTACAACGCTCCGTCTTCAACTGGAAAAAGTTATATACCCACGGAAATTGCCAGACTGTTTCCGCTTGATGATGTGATGGAAATTGCCTACTGCTCGCCCACAGCCTTCTTCCATGATGCTGGGCAATATGACAAGGAGAAGAACAGCTACCTAGTAGACCTGTCCCACAAAATACTCATCTTTCTTGACCAACCACACTCACTACTTCTCCAGCATCTACGCCCGTTGCTTTCTCACGATAAGAAAGAGTTGGTGATTAAAATAACCGACAAATCCCAGAAATTTGGGAACAAGACAAAGAACATCACTTTACGAGGCTACCCGTCAGTCATATTCTGCACGGCTGGGCTTCGGATTGATGAACAGGAGGCTACCCGTTTCCTCCTTCTCTCTCCAGAGGTAAATCAGGAGAAAATCCAACAAGGTATCAGTGCCACGATACGCAAGGAGGCAGACAGTAAAAGCTTCGGGAGTTGGCTTGAAGAGAACCCAGACCGAGTATTGCTAAAGGAGCGTATTCGGGCCATTAAGCTAGAGCGGATTGAAGACATAAATATTGCTTCACACGAGACGATTGAGACAAGATTCTTGGAGAAAAATAAGACTCTAAAACCCCGACACCAGAGAGATATAAAACGCTTACTGTCCCTCATCAAATCTATCGCCCTTCTCAATGTCTGGTGGCGAGACAGAAGTGGCTCAACCATTACGGCTAATGAGAACGATATAGAAGAGGCCTTCAGACTGTGGGACAAGATAGCCGTAAGCCAAGAACTCAACCTCCCTCCATATATCTACAATCTATACAAAGAAATCATCCTACCCGCATGGAAAAAGAAGAATGGAAGTAGGAATGAAATAATTGAACAAACAACAGGAAAACTTGGCATCTCTCGCCAAGAAGTTCTAGAGAAACACTTCGAGGTTTATGGACGAATGATGGATAGTCAGCAACTACGACAGCAGATACTTCCTATGCTTGAGACTGCAGGATTAATCGTGCAGGAACAGGACCCCAATGACAAACGCAAGATGATGATTTTTCCCTCCTCCTTCTATCATCTTTCTGGAGAACGAAAGAATAGTGGTAACGATGGTGGGGTAGAAAGTGTTAAGCCAGAAAACAGTAGTGATGAAAGCGATACGGCGACCTTAGATTTTGAAAACTTTTAGTGTGAACAGTTAGGAATCTCAAATGATTTCGGTCAATACAAAAAACCACCATGTCTAAGACTATTGCAGAACAATCTAACGCATTAAGCATATTCTGGCTTAAAAAACACGGCTACTTAAAGAAGGACTACAGCTCACATTATGGTGGCATCACGTGGTCATACGGAGGTGAGAGTAAGAGCAGTATTAGCTTCAGAGTTAATCGAGATGACTGGGGCACTACTTATGAAAGAACGTATGTGAACCTAATCTACACGCACACGGACTACTGGACTAAGGAAAAATCTGATATGGACTACAAGGTTGAGCTAACGACTACACCTTGTCGTTACGGAGGTGTTCGATATTGGTTTATCTGCCCTCTGTATAAGAATGGCACCTACTGCGGACGGCGTGTGGGGGTACTTTATTGTCTTGGAAAGTGGTTTGGGTGCAGACATTGTGGAGAAATAGCCTACCAAGCACAAATGGAGGGTGGTAGGTATCGTTGGAACGGGGTGAGTATTCCTGACCTTGAAAGAGCCGAGGCCGAGATAAAAAGGTATTACTACAAGGGTAAGCCAACACGAAAGTATAGACGATATCTGAGGCTAGAGCAGAAGTTTGAACATAGCTTCCTAATGATGGGAGCCCGCTTCGGTGCTCTTGGTAAGGGCCTTAAGAACTTGCTATAATGAGTGAGCTACACAAGAGGAACGAAGAGCTTATTTTCGTACCTGAAGAGGGGCAACGGAATCCCTTGTGTAGCAACAGAGGCTCTTCCCGTTGTCCCTCTTTAGGTGAGAATCTGTTTTCTCAAGAGACGATTAACTCCATAATAGAGTTAGGAGAAGTACTAAAGACAGTGAGAAAAAGGATGTCGTCAGAAGGCTATACCATCGTTGATGGTCAGGTGAAGAAGCTGGATGTAATAAAATTTTAGCAATGGCCAAGACCGAAGAAAAAATATTGAAGGATATACAAGACGGCAAATTCCGAAACGACTATTTGATATATAACCGCAAGAGCTCGGACGATACGGATAATCAGAAAAATTCCATTAAGTATCAGAGGTCAGAAAACTCGCGTTTCGCCTTTCGTGAGACCTTGCCGATTGCCAAACTAGCTATTGAAGGCTTTTGCACTGACGGGGTTGTCTCCGAAAGACACTCTGGATTCAAGGAAAGTGGTAATCTGATTTTTAGCGATAACAATATGGTCCAGTATAGGGTGGACAGGCCAAAGTTCCATCGCCTCGTCCAATGGTTGAGCAACGGATACTTTAAGGGTGTCATTTTCCTCTGCTGGGATAGAGCCAGTAGAAATAAGGGTGACGACAACATAATCCGAAAGCTAATGAAGGCTGGGGTGGATATTCGATTCACATTGGCCAAATACGACAAGACCAGCTCTGGTGAGCTTCACATGGATATTGATGGTATGTTCGCCGAGCACCACTCAAGAGTAACCAGAGAGAAGGTTACATTAACTTTTCGCAACAAACGCAGTCAGGGTTTTTGGACCCATAAGGCAGGAGTGGGATATTTGAATCTTGGCAATATGGAGCAGAAGCCTCTCGACCCTATTCGTGCTCCTCTTATATTGAGAATGGCCGAATTGGTAGATGAAGGATGGAGCATGGCAGATATAGCACGTTGGGCAATAGAACAAGGATTCACCATGCCACCAATGCGTAGAAGACGTACACAGGAGGAGGTATTGGCAGAAGAGGAAGATGATATTCGACTGGCCATAGACCCAGTTGAACGATTGCCAAGTCCTAATTCCATCCATAAAATTCTCACTAACCGTTTCTACACTGGTAAGATGCTAGATGATGATGGTAATTGGATTTCAAGCTTGAGCCATGAAGCTATAATCCCCGAAGACCTCTTTGATAGGATTCAAGATAAACTTCATAAGAAAAATAAAAGTTCACGATACAGCAAATATCTGCAACACCCACTAAGAAGAATCCTTGTTTGTGAACAATGTGGACGCGTGTACACTCCCTATGAGCAGAAAGGAGTTATTTACTATGGGGCGAGATGTGATAAGAGTTGCTCCAATACTCGTAAGAGTGTCAGTTTTGGTTATGTAACAGATGAGGTTGGTAGATTGGTCGAGAAACTAGCATTTACTGACGAAGAGAAAGCTGAAATTGATGCCAGAGCCAGTACCGATATTGCCATTCTTGATGTGAAGAGGACAAAAGAATTAGAAACCACTGAAAGGAGAAAGAAAAAACTTAGAGAAGACCTAGCTTATCTAGCCACTAATCGTTTAACTCTTCTCAAAACAGGAGCGTTTACTCCAGAATCACTTGTAGCAGAAGAAACAAAACTCAATTTAGAACTCAATGCACTGAACGAAGCAGAAGCAGTGTCGGACATCTCAATGGCAGAGACAGTGAAGGAAGTTGTAAAACTTTCCGAACTCGTAAAAGATATTGTACCCACTTACTCTTATGCCAATCCAGAGGAGAAAGACCGTATCATCAGAGTAATTTTTTCCGAACTTTCCATATCAGAAAATACGTTGAATTATAAGTGTAGAAATGGATTTGTAGCACTTTCGGGTCGCTTTGACCCTAAATATGACCTCACGGGGAATCGAACCCCGGTTCCAGCCTTGAGAAGGCTGTGTCCTAGCCGCTAGACGATGAGGCCGTGATTGCTTATTAATCTCTCTATAGCAACTCTGCTTTTCCAGTTTTTAATCTGATTTTCCCGCCTTCG
>JBDRGH010000014.1:0-4395 GCA_043818015.1 Pseudomonadota bacterium | reverse complement strand
GGGCTTTTTATACCGACTGCATTGCAGTTTCCTTTGTATAGTTTGAGACGGACTGTGCCCGTAACATGTCTCTGCGTGCTTTCGACAAAAGCATCGAGCGCTTCCCTGAGGGGGCTGTACCATTTGCCGTAGTAAACAAGTTCCGCATAACGCAGGGAGACTTCCTGTTTATAGTGCAGTGTGTCCCGTTCCAGAGTCAGTGTCTCAAGCGCTCTATGAGCTTCATAGAGAACAGTACCGCCGGGGGTTTCATAGACACCACGGGACTTCATGCCTACATATCTGTTCTCTACCAGGTCAACCCGTCCTATCCCGTTTTGGCCACCCAAATCATTGAGGTATTTTAGTAGATGTGCAGGCCCCTTCTTTTTCCCGTTAACGGCTCTTGGAATGCCTTGTTCAAAGTCAATCTCCACGTAAGTGGGCTTATCTGGTGCCCTCTCGGGAGAAACTGAAAGAACATACATCCCTTCATCAGGTTCTGTCCAAGGGTCCTCCAGGATACCCCCCTCGAAACTTACGTGAAAGAGGTTTCGGTCACTACTATATGGTTTTTCTTCCGTTACACTAACAGGGATTTTATGTTTCTTGGCATACTCGATCAGTGACGTGCGGGAGTCCAAGTTCCACTCTCTCCATGGTGCTACAATCTTGATCTTCGGGTTGAGAGCCAGATATGTTAACTCAAATCTTACCTGGTCGTTACCCTTACCTGTCGCCCCATGAGATACTGCATCCGCCCCCTCCTTCTTAGCAGTCTCTATCTGTTTTTTTGCAATGAGAGGCCTCGCAATGGATGTGCCTAAGAGATATCCCCCTTCGTAGACGGCATTCGCCTTTAACATGGGGAAGATGTAATCCCTTACAAATTCCTCCTGCAAGTCCTCAACATAAACCTTGCATGCCCCTGTCTTCAAGGCTTTGTCTTCTAAACCGCTTAGTTCTTCTGTCTGCCCTAGGTTGGCAGTATAGGCAACAACATCACAGTGGTATGTTTCTATGAGCCATCTTAGTATAACAGAGGTGTCGAGACCTCCGGAATAAGCCAGCACAACTTTCTTTATTTTTTTCATCCTGCCCATCTCCACTTACCTGGGACCGTTCATGAAAAAATTGGTTCTTTCCCCATTTAGTTGGTGAAAAGGATTCGGGGATTCAAGGATTCAAGGGGCCAAGTGTTTGTTTTCCAACGATTTTATAAGCGCCTTGAGCATCCTCTCAACCTCTCCTATCCCGTCTTGAAGTGTCTTTAACTTTCCAGCCTCAATGTAACCCAGGTCTCCAGATAATACTATTTGAGTCTCTAACTCACAATTCGAACCATATGCTCTATATAAAGACCGAATATATATCTCACTCGAATCCTTGACCCCTTGAATCCTCTTAATCCATCAGCTAATTTGGAGATGATCCAGAAATTTTAACCTTTCCGTTATTTCATTAGTCCGTCCTGAAAAGGGAACTTTTCACTTTTCAGGATGAACTCATTAGCATCTCTAATATGGCCTTTTGGACGTGAAGCCTGTTTTCTGCCTGATCAAAAACGATAGAGGAAGGTCCATCCATGACTTCATCGGTTATCTCTTCACCTCTATGGGCGGGCAGACAGTGCATTACAATAGCATCCGGCTTCGCGGCGCTCAAGAGTTCTGAGTTCACCTGATAATTCTCAAATATCTTCACTCGCTTTTCACGTTCACGATCTTTGCCCATACTCGTCCAGACATCAGTATAAATAACGTCAGAATTGTTTGCGGCTCTAAAGGGATCGTCCGTGACCTCTATGTTGGCCGTTGCCTCTCTCTTTGCAATCTCGATAATGTCTCTATCTGGTCCGTAGTCTTCTGGACAAGCGATGGCTAAATCGAAGCCCAATTTCAAAGCAGCATGGATCCAAGAATTGGCAACATTGTTACCGTCGCCCACGTAAGCGACCTTAATATCCTTGTAAGATCCTTTCTTTTCTATGAGTGTAAATACATCACTGAGAACTTGACATGGGTGTAAAAGATCAGACAAGCCGTTGATAACAGGTACGGTAGCGTTTTCTGCTAGCTCTTCAATAGTTCTCTGGGAAAATGCCCGTATCATTATTCCGTCGACGTATCTCGATAATGTTTTCGCGGTGTCTGGTGTTGATTCCCCCCTCCCCATTTGAGTATCGTTGAAGCCGAGAAATAGTGCATGCCCGCCTAACTGGAGCATGCCAACTTCAAAAGAAACCCTTGTTCTTGTGGAGGGTTTTTCAAAGATCATTGCCAGGGCCTTCCCTTTCAAAGAGTGATAGGCTAGCCCCCTTTTTTCTCTTTTCTTCATCTCAAAGGCATTACTAAATACGCACTCTATTTCATCGAGGCTGAGATTGTAAATGCTAATTAGATCTTTCTTCACTCTTCTATTTCCGAGATTGAGAGTAGGCCAGGAACCCCCGAAGACTTCCAATTCAGATCATTCCGCGAGTCATTCTTTCTATTAGATTTCAGAAAATACCTCGTCTAAGATTTTAACCATTGCATCCACTTCCCCTTTGGTAACTATGAGGGGAGGGAGAAAGCGAAGGATTCTAGCCATGGTACAATTGATCAGGAGCCCCTTCCCAAGGCATGCCTTGACTACGTCTCCACCATCGAACTCTAACTCCATCCCAACGATAAGTCCTTTACCTTTAAGGTCTTTGATAAAGGGGTACTTTTCCCTCAGGCTACTGAGTTCATCAAACAGGTATCCTCCCACCTCAATACAGTTTTCCAAAACTCCGTCGGCCAAGATAGTATTTACCGTGGCAAGAGCAGACGCCGTGACTACCGGGTTCCCGCCAAATGTTGAGGCATGAGAACCCGGAGAGAAACTCTTGGCGACCTCTTCCCTCGCCAGCATTGCACCTATGGGTAATCCGCCTGCCAGACCCTTGGCAAGGGTCATAATATCCGGCTCCACACCAAAGCCTTCGTGAGCAAAGAGGGTTCCTGTTCTTCCTACCCCCACCTGAACCTCATCGAATATAAGGAGCGACCTGTGCTTATCACAGACTTCTCTAAGGCCCTTTAGGTAATTGTCTGACGGGCAGTTTACTCCGCCTTCCCCTTGAATTGGTTCAACCATCACAGCACACGTTGATTCGTCAATGGCTTTCTCGACGGCTTCCAGGTCGTTGAATGGTACATGTTTAAAACCGGGAAGTAAGGGTTCAAAGCCTTTGTGGAACTTCTCTTGTCCCGTTGCAGTAATGGTGGCCATGGTTCGACCATGAAAGGAGTTTAACATGGTAATGATTTGGAATCTTTCATGCCCTTGATTTTCCTTACCATACTTGCGAGCCAGCTTAATTGCTGCTTCATTTGCCTCTGCTCCACTGTTACAAAAGAACACCCTATCCGCAAAAGAGTTCTCCACTAATAGCTTCGCCAATTTCGTTTGAGGCTCCGTATAATAGAGGTTTGACACGTGTATAAGCCTCTCGGCTTGCTCTGTGATCGCTTTTACAATAGTGGGATGGCAATGCCCCAGATTGCATACCGCCAATCCACCGACAAAGTCGATATACTCCTTTCCCTCGGAGTCCCAAACCTTACAGCCAGAGCCTTTTAGGATTGCCACGGGGAAACGAGCGTAAGTAGAGGCAATATACTTATCTGAAAGATTCATTAGTTGATCTGTGTCCATTGGGTTATAAATTAGTCTCCTTCCAGTCGGGTCTAAGATATTTAAGCATAAATAACATAATCGATGGTGATAAATCAACCCAAAATGTGGTGAAACATCGGAGAATGGAAGCATTCGTCCCCGTTCATAATCGGAATGTTATGACCTCTCCCTCCTTTGGATTATCGATCCCCAATCCTAACTTTGCGGCAGTTGCTATGTACTTGGGTTCTCTCCCCGCCTCGGTTAAACTCCCAAGACCCATCTCTTTTCTCTTCTCTTCGATTATCCTTCTTCCCATACTGTCCACTGCCACCGGGTCCTGGCTGATCAGTAGACCATTATAGTTCCAGCTCCATCTGGCTTTATAGCTTGGTCCTCCATGGTACACACCGATTATTCCATCGCAGATGACGAGCCGGAGCTTCTCCTTAATATAGGGATGGGAGTTTAAATCAGCGATGTAAGGATCGCAGTTGTTATCGTGATACTTGTTGGGATTATGGATAGCTCCATAGAAGTTCTTCATGCTGATAGAGATCCCTGCCAGATCGTGGTCCTTTAAGACCGGGACACTGATGAGGGCAGAACAATATGTAGATACGATTTTACTGAAGCAACTGCCAATAGAGCCTTTTATCTCGGGCTGTCTGTCGTAGCCAACCATATCGGTACCAAAACATCGGACCCCTCTACCTCTTACATTTATCTTGAAGCCGGCCCGCTTTAGCTCGCTCGTCGAACGATCCCAGA
>JBDRGH010000013.1:0-3628 GCA_043818015.1 Pseudomonadota bacterium | reverse complement strand
CGGTGTTACGAATGGATGATTTGCCCTGCATTGGCTGTAACCTCGGATACTGTAAGATAAAGACCCATGACTGTATGCGTCTCATTACGTCCTCTATGGTTTTAGGGGCTGTCGAGGATATCCTGCAGGCCGGCAATAAATAAAAAGAGCTTAAACCTTGAATATTCTATTCGTTGCAGATGTCTCAATAAGCAAAGCAAGTTCAGGGGCAGAAAGAGTTCTATTTGAGCAGAGCACCCTGTTAAGGGAGCGGGGCCACGATGTTCATATCCTTACCCGTAAGTTGGCGAATCATAATGCAAGTCAAGAAGTTATTCAGGGCGTTAGGGAGTGGAGATACGATATTGATCATAGAAATAGCTATTCTTCTATCAAATCAACCCTGTCAAACTGCAAAAACCTTTTTGAGTCCCTCCAAAAGAAATATTCCTTTGATTGTATCAATTTTCATCAGCCTTTTTCCGCCCTTAGTGTTATTCGCTCTCCTGTCAATAAGACAGTAAAGAAAATCTATACCTGCCATTCCCTTTCATTTGAGGAATTTCAATCCAGGAACCCGAGACCGAAGAACATTATTAAAGGGCTTTCATATTCTCTCAATGTCCTGACGCGAAAATATATCGAAAAAAAGGTTCTGAATGAATCTGATAGGATTGTTGCCCTAAGCAGATTTACTCAGGAGAAATTATGGAGTGCATATATGATTCCTCCTGAAAAAGGTGTGATTATTCCCGCCGGGGTTGATCTTCGGAGATTTTCTCCAGCTATCAACAAGGAAGAAATCAGGCGGAGCCTGAATGTTCCCGAAAACAAAATGATATTGTTTACCGTGAGGGATCTGGAGCCAAGGATGGGGCTGGAGAATCTTATCTATGCTATCAAAGAGGTAATTAATGCGATGCCCGATATTTATCTTGTCCTTGGTGGGCAAGGACCGCTTAAAAACAGCCTTATTTCACTGTGTCATGAACTAGGAGTCGAGGATCATGTTAGACTGGCTGGCTTTATCCCGGAAGAAGACCTCCCTGATTATTATCGCATGGCGGATGTTTTTGTTCTTCCCACCGTAGAACTTGAAGGATTTGGTTTGATTACCTTGGAAGCATTGGCTTCAGGTATTCCCGTGTTGGGAACACCGGTAGGTGGGACAGTGGAGATCTTAGGCAAACTAGATTCCAGATATCTATTTAAAGATAGCAAACCAGAGTCCATGACATCCTTAATCATTGAAACCCTTCGGCAATTCAAAGATAATCCCCAGCTCTTGCGGGATGTTTCTGGTCAATGCAGGGCCGTTGTGGAGAAACATTATTCATGGGAAAGGAATGTTGACAGACTAGAGAATTTGTTCCAGGAGAGTTTGGAACCGTAATAAAGTCTTCTTTAGGGCTCAAATATTCTTGAGGGCTGAAGTGTGTCAGGGGAAGTTCTTGATTGACAAGTCAATTTAAAGCCTGTAATATGACTATGGTAATTTGACCATAACTATCTCTAAGGAGGGAGACATGGTAACTCTATCCGTATCAAAGTTCAAGGCCACCTGCCTTGCTGTTCTCGAAGATGTCAGGAGACAGAAAAAGAAGGTTATTATAACTAAAAGAGGAGTGCCCATTGCCGAGATTGTACCTGTTAATCATCTGAAAGAGGACATTTCCCTTAAGGACACCCTTTTATTCCTGGGTGATATCGTATCCCCAGTAGCGGAAGATGAATGGGAGGTTTTGCAGTGAATGAGGTTTTGCTCGATACCCATGTGTGGATTTGGGTGAGCATCGAGAAAAGGGAGTTGTTATCCAACAAGGCAAGAAGGTTCATTGACGAGGCAACGCAGAAATGGATTTCCGCAATTTCCTGTTGGGAATTGGCCAAGTTGGTTCAGAAGAAAAAAATTTCTTTTTCCATACCGACTACTGTATGGATGCGAAGGGCTCTAATTGAGTGTGAAATAAATATTGCCGAGCTTTCACCAGAAATTGCTGTGGAGAGCACGCAGCTTAAGGGTCTCCATCAAGACCCAGCGGATCAGATTATTGTCGCGACCTCTAGGGTACTGGGAATGCCTCTCTTAACATCTGACCAGAAAATCCTGGAATTCTTGGAAGCGGAGGCTATTTGGTAATGTATGGAATCGGTGGAGTATTCCTGGAACTCAGGCATGAAAGAGAGAATAAAAATCGTACATATTATTACACGCCTTGATAAAGGAGGCTCCGCTCAAAACACGTTGCTCACCTGCGTGGGATTGACCGAGAGATACGAGTTGGTACTGGTCCATGGGCTTTCCTTCGAGTCCAAGATGACCGACTGGGAGAAGCAAACCGTTCAGAGCGGAATTGAAAAGGCTAAGGACAGGGGCGTAAAGGTTGTTCCTATGCCCTCTTTGGTGCGGAGAATAGACCCCCTTCGAGATCTTCGATCCTTTTTCTCTCTATGGAGGTTGATGATTCGGGAAAAGCCCTTTATCGTTCACACCCATACCTCTAAGCCAGGAATCCTGGGCCGCTGGGCGGCTAAAATGGCCGGTGTACCTATCGTGGTCCATACACCTCATGGCCACGTCTTCTACGGCCATTACGGTCCTGTGGCTTCCAGATTTTTTCTCGTGATAGAAAGGTTTACAGCCTCTATTACGGATCGTATGGTTGCCCTCACTGAAGGAGAGAGAAAGGACTACATCGCGTTCTCTGTTTGTGATCCAGACAAGATTGCTACAATTCATAGTGGAGTGGAGATAGATCGATACATGACAGCAAAGGTCAACGCTGAAGATAAGAAGAAATCCTTGGGCCTAGGGCCTAAAGGGTTGGTAGTCGGTACAGTTGGGTGGTTACTTCCGATCAAAGGACCGACGTACTTACTCAAGGCTATGGCACAGGTCTGGCAGAGCCATCCTGAGATAAAGCTAGTCTTTGTGGGGAAAGGCGAGTTAGAAGATGAGTTGAGGACAGAAGCCTTTCGAATGGGGGTACCTGAAAAGGTGATATTTTTGGGATGGCGTGACGACATTCCTGAAATTATGCAAGTCCTGGATATTCTCGTTCTTCCTTCATTAAACGAGGGAATGGGCAGGGTGCTGTTAGAGGCTATGGCGGCTGGAAAGCCCATTGTCGCCAGCAATGTAGGTGGTATTCCCGATCTGGTAAAAGATGGGCACAATGGATTTCTCGTTAACTCTGGTGATGCTAACGGCCTGTCTTCCGCTATCAGAAAGCTAATCATTGATAAGAAGATGCGGGATGAAATGGGGAGCAGGGGCAGAGCTATGGTCAAGGATTACAGTGTTGAAAAGATGGTTGAAAAGATTGATACCCTCTATTCTTCACTTTATCAGATAAAGATATCAGCATAGGAAAGGGGAATCGCCATATCTTGATGACGACAGAAGCAGCTACGTTACCTATTCTTATTTTTACCCTGCTCCTGAATTGTAATGTAGCACAGGCAAGTGATTACCAACAAGTAGCAGGCCTTATTGACCTGAGAACCACATTCAGCGATGGCCATCTCGATCCGGAATCCCTTGTCAAGCTTGCAAGAAAGAAGGGGCTTACGGTACTCATTTTCAATGATCATGATAGAATGGTTATGGAATATGGCATGTTCCCGTTAAGGAATATCTTGAAGAAGC
>JBDRGH010000012.1:0-3122 GCA_043818015.1 Pseudomonadota bacterium | reverse complement strand
CCGAAGCGCAGGTTTTTTGACCCGGGAGGAAACTTCTCAAGAAGAACGGCAGTTTCGACCTGAGGTGTGCTCTTACTCAGGGGAGGCTGGTCAGGCGCCAAGGGAGTTGTTTGTCTTCAGAGGGAGAAGCGACTGAGAAGGTCATCGCAGAGGTGTCATCGCTGGAAGGATGCGGCCTGCGTTAAGGCATTGTTCACGGGCCACCTTTGCCTACAGGCAAAAGGATTGCAAAGGTCGTACCCTTTCCTTCTTGACTTTCTACGTCAATATGACCACCGAAGGACTCAATGATCCTCAAACAGGTCGTAAGCCCCAACCCGGTCCCCTTGCCAGGGGGTTTAGTAGTGTAAAAGGGATCAAAGATCCTAGACCTATCCTCCTTCTTGATACCACATCCAGTATCAGAAACCATGACCGTGACATATCTTCCAGGCTCTTTGGGCTCCTGATACACCGACAGACGGCCATAATCCTTGCGAAGGTATGAATAGTCTACGTGGGTCGGGTCATCCCTTCGCCTCGCTGCTGACTCAGCGATATCCCGGCCGACCTCCGAGTGAGTCAAAGTCTGGGTAGTTTGAATAGTTAGATCTCCTCCATCAGGCATCGCATCACTGGCATTGATTATCAGGTTTACTATTACCTGCTGGAGCTGATTTTGGTCGATGAAGACAGAGGGGAGGTCCTCTTCTAATTTGAGGTCCACTCTGATATTTTCGAGTATCTTCTGAGGGGAGAGGAGGGAAATGGTAGCACCAATAATCTGGTTTACATTCACCTCATCAATCTTCACGCTCGATGGACGGGAGAAATCCAGTAAGTCGTTTATTATTGAACTGATCCGATTGCTCTCATCCTCGATTCTCCTTAAATAATCTTTCTCTTCCTCCGTGTTGTCTACCCCATTTTCCAGGATATGAACGTATCCCAGGATAGCACCGATGGGGTTCCCAATCTCATGTGCGATGCCAGCAGCCAACCTTCCCACCGAGGCCAGTTTTTCTGAACGAATAACCTCTTCCTGGGCCTGTTTGAGCTCCGTATTTGTCCTTTCAAGAGATTCAACATACTCACCCAACCGCCTCGACATCCGGTTAAAAGAGAGAGACAGCTGGCTAATTTCATTTATCCCGGTTTCCCCCGTCCTCTGGCTGAAATCACCCTCGCTAATCTTCTCAGTAGCCCTCAGCAGTTCCTTGACTGGCTTTACTATGCTTCTCGATAACAAGAAACCTCCTAATATAATGATGATAACGGAATCAAAGACGATGTAGAGAAGGATAATCTGTTGTGTTCGTACAATACTCCTTTGGACATCAAGAAGTGACAGATTTGCTCTTATAGCCCCGACGATCCTCGAACCCACGTAAATGGGAGCAGAGATTATCAATTGATCACTAATTCCCCAGTAGAACCATTTACCTCCCTTCCCAAATCTTGTAACCACCTTTCCGCTGGATATCGCCTCGTCTATGTCGTGATCCTGGACAATCACAACCTTCGCCCCTTCTTCACTGTGTGCTATTACCCTGTGTTCTCTGTCGATTATAAAGAGTGCCTTGAACGCACTTTCTCTTCCAAATGATCGGACCAACCTCGCAAGCCGCAACCCTTGTCTTCCTTCCTGAAAGGCCTCTGGATCACCTTGGAATATTGAATCGAGGGTACTCTGAATAGAATTTACCAGGATGTTTCCACTCATTAACTTCTGTTTGAGTATACTGCTTGCAGTAATCTTGAGCGTGGCAATACTGATCAGTCCAACGGTGACAACCATCAGAACGACTAGATTTAACACGATTTGACTTCGAAGGCTAAACTTTAGAATCGCTTTCTCCCTTTCGATATCTACAGGTTGTTCCCAAAGCCCTTTTGGCTTTGTCCAAAACGTTTTTTGATCCGTCTCGGCGGATTAACCACGAGACCTAGTTTACTACGAAAAAGTATCCTTGAGTCTGAATCAATAAATTTTTGGGGGAACCCATCTGAATCCGCCAGAGGCGGAGAAGATATGTCCCGACTGTGTCGGGATTTGACCCGCCTCAGGCGGGGAGTTTCTGAAAATGCCTTGAGCGAGTTCTTAGATGGGTCAAAAAATATATTCTGAAGGAGGAAGGGATGCTTTTTCAAAGCTCTGACTACTTTCCGTCACAAGCCTAGGTAACGCCCTATTATAAAATCCCCCCAAAAAAGATAGATCATTGCACCAATCGTCAAGAATGGACCAAAGGGTATCGCGTATCTCGTGTCCTTTTTTTCTTTAAGCATTAGCAGCCCACCTACTAATGAACCGAACAGTGAACCCAAAAAAATGGTGAGTATTACCGCCTTTACTCCCAGGAACGCTCCAATCATGGAGATGAGTTTTATATCACCGGCACCCATCCCTTCTCTCTTGGTCAAAAGGTTATAGCCCATTGCCACCAGGAACAGCCCCCCGCCTCCCGCAGCAACACCGATTACAGAGTCGAGAAAGGTCAGAGCGGGCAAGAAAAGAGATGCTATAAGACCTGTAACGATACCGGGAAGAGTAATAACGTCAGGGATGATCTGATGATCCAGATCTATGTAGGCGGTAACGAGCAACGCGGCGCTGAAAGCCAGGTACACAAAATAACTAAGGGTAAAACCAAACTTCAGGAAGAGTGCCAGGGAGATTAGGCCGGTAAGTAATTCAACGAAAAGATACCTGATCGGGATGGGATGCTTGCACTTTCTGCACTTTCCGCCCAGAAAGACGAAACTCAGGATCGGAATGTTATCATAGAATGCGATCGGCTCGCGGCATTTTGGACAATGGGAAGACGGAGATACTATTGATTGCTTTGTGGGAACACGGTATATGCATACATTCAAGAAGCTACCAACGATCGTGCCAAAGATGAACGGGATAATGTATCCAATTATGAACGACATTTTTCCTCTAGCAGTTTGGGGCAACAGTCTGTTAAGAGATCGTTAAAAAAGTATCCCTTCTCGCTTCAGCATTAATTTTTTGACCCATGTAAGCTCGCTGCATGGCAAATTCACAAACTTCCCTTCGGGTTCAAACAAGTGAACTTGCTGCATTCCACTCGCTAACATGGATGCCCCAAAAAATCCATGAATTCACTCTAAGGGAT
>JBDRGH010000011.1:0-4095 GCA_043818015.1 Pseudomonadota bacterium | reverse complement strand
CACTTGAATCCCTGACTCCTTGACCCCTTGAACCCTCTTAATCCATCAACTAATTTGGAGATGACCTATAATTATATGACAAGGTGGGTTGCTGTCAATTCAAAACTGAAATCCTTACCCATTTGCATTTTCCGCACAGTTTTGCTTTACTTTGCAAATATTCGCCGGTCAGCCGTCAGCAGGATAGGCAAAAATAATCTGAGCATACGCATTCTATATGTCTTGCAAGACGTCTATTGACAGGGTTTGTGATTTCAATTGGCCTAAAGTTTTTGAGAGAATAGTCGATAGTAAGTAAGTAAAGGTGGAAATGATGGGCAAAAGTCAAACTCGGATGTTCTAAGGAGGGGTTTCAATGAGACTTATGACTCGTTCGGATTTTGATGGTTTGGCATGTGCTGTGCTCCTGGTGGAAAAGAATATTGTAGCTGAGTACCAGTTCGTTCATCCAAAGGACGTGCAGGACGGGAAGATAGAGGTGACGGCAAATGACGTACTGGCCAACATCCCCTTCGTTCCCGGTTGCGGCCTCTGGTTTGATCACCATGCCAGCGAGGACGAACGCCTAGAGGTTGACAAACTCGACTTCGAGGGGGACTGCCGACCTGCACCGAGTGCCGCTCAGGTTATCTGGGATTACTACGGCGGTGAGAAAACCTTCAAAAAGCATTTCATTTCGCAGCTGGACGCGGTGAACAAGA
The DNA here is from genome assembly GCA_043818015.1 of Pseudomonadota bacterium. Lineage (GTDB taxonomy): Bacteria > Desulfobacterota > UBA8473 > UBA8473 > UBA8473 > JBDRGH01. Next base: position 3,394 of record JBDRGH010000011.1, on the reverse strand, counting down.
GTGATTCAGGGGACTTAACACGCGAGGAAATCTTGTGCCCGAAAGGGTGGACGTTGCTCTCTTTCGTGATGGACCCCCGTACCGGGCTCGGACGGTTCAAGGACTACCGTATCAGCAACTACCAGCTGATGGAAGGCATGATCCAGTATTGTCGAACCAAGACGGCTGAGGAGATTTTGCAGATCCCGGATGTCCAAGAAAGAACGGAGCGTTATTTCACTCAACAGGAACTCTTCAAGGACATGCTCAAGCGGTGCTGTCAAATCCACGGTAACGTGATCGTCACGAACTTGCTGAAAGAGGAGACAATTTACTGCGGGAATCGGTTCCTTGTCTACGCTCTCTATCCAGAGCAGAATATTGAGGTTCGGGTGATGTGGGGAAGGAACAAGGAGAACGTTGTGTTTACATGTGGACACAGCATCCTCAACCGGACCAGCAGGACAGACGTGGGCAAGTTGATGCTCAAGTATGGCGGCGGCGGTCATCGGAGGGTCGGTACGTGCCAAGTTTCCATCGAGGATTGCCAACGTGTTTTCAAAGAAATAGTCCAGCGCGCACGCGAAGACGGGTAACCTATTCAATCCACTCCCTCGAACAGTAGGAAAGGTAAGGAACAAAATTCAAGCCCTGAGATTTATGGGCAAGGTTCACATCCTGATCCACCGTTGAATCAGCACGAGAGGGGAACCCGACCCACACGGAGGCTCCCTTCATTCGGAGATTGTCCAGAGCGGGAGGCCTGTTTCCTGATCGAAAGCCCGTTCAAACAAGGGGCCTTCGAAGGCCTGGATGATGAATTCACAGGCGAAGACCTTCGTTCCCGAAGCGAGGTGGCCACCGTAGGCCTTTCCTTCCCTGTCTGCCAGCGTGATGTGGGCATGAACAGTCGGCTGACCATCCCTCAGCGAGATGTTCCCAACCAGCTTGGTGATTTCGAGCGGATGGCTGAGATCAATGAACTGGTACTCGCGTGTATCCTGGTTGTAGTACCCGAGTCGCGCTTTCTGCACTGCCCCCAGCGCCTCGACCCGCCCAAGAAGGATGCCCTCCTTACGACAAACGTCAGAGATCTCCTCCAGCAGGTCGCTGCCGCGACCAAGTTTTCCCACGAAAACCTTTGTCGGTTCCACTTTTTTCCAGATCGCCATCTTCCATCCTTTCTATAGTCAGAGTGTTGTCAAAAGTTTTTTTGGGCAAAATGTTCTGACAGGCGAGACGCCTGTCCTACGGATGATTTCTATTTTTCATAGCATATTCTCCGGTTATCACAAAACTCTTGACAATACCCTTGTCGGTGTCCACATCCAACATTTCCAGCAGATCTCGTAAGTGTCAATCGTAATCACCATTTGTGTGGAATGATACAATAGCAAAAAGATAGCGATGGATCAACTAGATTAGTTCACCCGGGGAAAATGAAAAATTTCTTTTGGAGCGAACATGAACAGGATTTTTGGGGCACCCATCTTGACGAAGCGGAAGATAAGCATTTTCAGGTGTCTGACCCGCCAGAAAGGCGGGGAGTTTCTGAAAATGCCTGAAGTGAGTCATAGATGGGTCAAAAAACCTGTGCTTCGGAGCGGAAAAGGAAATTTTTCAGGACGGACGAGTTAGGACTCCAGACGCAACCACATCTCGAGGAGTAACAATAAGTGACGATAGAGCGGGAAATAAAGCTTGTGATCTATGACTGCGATGGTGTGATGTTCGAAAGCAAGAGGGCTAACGTGGCCTTTTATAACTCCATACTAGATAAGTTTGGAACGCCACCTATAGATGAAAACGATTACCTCTTGGTAAACATAGCCCACACCCATACCAGTAAACAGGTAGTCGACTTTCTCTTTGGTGACGACCCAAGGTTGGAAGAGGTACAGGAATTTGTCAAGGGCTTAGACTATACCCCGTTTCTGCACTATATGCGAATGGAACCGGGGTTCATCGAGATGTTAGGGCTTTTGAAACATAATCACTACGTGGCTGTTGCCACCAACAGGACTACGTCTTTGCAAACCATCCTTCGTAGTTTTGGGTTGGAGAAATATTTTGATTATTCAATTACACCTTTGGACGTGAAAGAGCCAAAGCCTCATCCTGAGTCCCTCTTCAAAATTCTGGATCATTTCCAATTAATGAGAGAGGAAGCTATCTATATAGGGGACTCTGAGATAGACCTGGAGACAGCTACAAGAGCAGGGGTACGATTTGCTGCCTATAAGAATAACTTAGACACCCTCTTGAAGATACAGAACCATCTGGAGCTTAAGAGTGTCCTTGGGATATAGATGGGAAAGGCTACAGGCTCGTCATGCTTTATCCCTCATATCCGCTTGCTTCCGTACATTCTCGTAACCCTTAGTACTAACCGCCTAACCCGCTTTACTGGAAAAACCGAAACGGGATTGGAGTAATCCGAAGATGAAGGTCTTATTGACAGGTGGAGCAGGATTCATCGGTTCTCATGTATCAGATATGTTGGTTGATCGTGGATATGAGGTGATTGTAATAGACAACCTCATTTCGGGGAAGAAGAGAAACGTTACCCCCAATACCATATTCTACGAATGTGATATCAGAGATCCTACGGTCAAACAAATTATGAAGCGCGAAAAACCAGAAGTAGTAATACATCACGCAGCTCAGGTAAGTGTTAGAGCCTCTGTCGAAGACCCTATCTGTGACATGGAGGTAAATATAGGTGGAACTTTAAATCTTTTAAAAAATTCTATTACGTCTGGCGTAAGGAAGTTTATCTTTGCCTCCACCGGGGGAGCAATTTATGGCGAGCAGAGTTACTTTCCTGCGGACGAAAATCATCCTCGTAGACCTCTAAGTCCATACGGTATTACCAAACTGAGTTGTGAGAAGTACCTGTATTTTTATGAGAGAACCTATGGACTAGAGTACGTATGCCTGCGGTACAGTAATGTTTACGGCCCAAGGCAGGACCCTTACGGGGAAGCCGGAGTTGTAGCAATATTTTTTCAAAGAATGATAGCTGGGGAACAGCCTATCATAAATGGAAGCGGGGAACAGACCCGAGACTTTGTTTTCGTGGAGGATGTGGCCAGGGCCAACATACTTGCCTTGGAAAAAGACGCCCCGGGGGAATTCAATATTGGTTCGGGGATAGAGACTACCGTTAATGATCTCTTTAGAGAAACAAAGAGGCTTTCTAAATCAAGTGCCAAGGAGGTCCACGGAGAGGCCAAAAAAGGAGAGCAACTCAGAAGTGTGTTGGACTGGTCAAAAGCTCAAAGAGCCCTTGGTTGGAGTCCACAGGTTTCGCTCGTGGATGGACTTAAACGAACACTGAAGTTCTTTAAAGAGGAGGATTGACCCGTGAAATAACAAAAAGACGTAGCTACCGGTGGCGTGGTGAAAGTGCCCC
>JBDRGH010000010.1:0-2131 GCA_043818015.1 Pseudomonadota bacterium | reverse complement strand
GGGTTGAGTACCTTGACCGTGCTGAACGAATGCAGAAGGTTGATCAAGGAGAAAGAAAAGGATATTGAATTTGAAGAAATCCCTTTGGATGATCCTAAAGTCTATGAAGAGTTGAGCAAGGGCAACACGGTTGGAACTTTTCAGTTCAGCGGTTATGCTTGCACAGAACTGATCAAACGGATGGGGGTGGAGAGATTTGAAGATCTGGCTCATGTGATCTCTCTCGCCCGTCCTGGCCCCACCGAAAGCGGAATGACCGATCTATTCGTGGAGAGGAAACATGGGAAGAGTTGGACAAGAAAGAATTTGGTTTATGAGAAGATTACAGAACAAACTTACGGGGTGCTCGTCTATCAGGAACAGGTCATGGATGTATTCCATAAGGTGGCGGGGCTTCCTTATTCTACGGCAGATAAAGTTAGGAAAGTTATTGGTAAGAAGAGGGACGCAAAAGAGTTTGGGCCTTATCGAATTGAGTTCATTGCGGGCTGTAAGAAGCAGAAGACCTTCTCAGAAAAAGAGGCGAATGAGTTTTGGAAGGGGCTTCTTGAGTGGGCACACTATGGCTTCAATAAGGCTCACGCCACGGAGTACGCCATGATCGGTTACTGGACGGCTTTTCTTAAATTCAATTTCCCTCAAGAGTTCCTTTGTGCTGCCCTGACTTACGAGCCTGACAGTATGAAGAACAAGCTTGTCAAGGAGGCTTATAGGCTGGGGTTTGAGGTGATGCCCCCGAAGGTTGGCATCTCTGATTCGAGGAGGTGGTTAACCAGAGGGAATGTTTTGTATGCTCCGTTTATAAGTATAAAGGGGTTGGGCGAGAAGACTGCGTTGAAGGCGTCTACCATGGCCAAGACTTTTCAGAAGTTAAGGCAGGGTTTTTTTGACTCCCAGATTCAGCAAGAAGAGAAAAAGAAGAAGACAAAGCTGGAGTCTATCTTGGAGGAAGTTGGGGCTTTTGATCCTCAAGCTATTCCGAAAGGTATTAGCCAGTATTTTAGTTTTACCATCTCCCATGATCCGCGTGTTCTGTATCCTAACCTGTTCAAGGTCTTCCCCAATATCAGGCCTGCCCAGACGGATGAGATTGTTAAAGGGTTGTTGCCTTTCCCCGAGATCTTCAGGAAGATCAGGTTTGACAATGACTACCTGCTGGAGTGCAAGGACTGTAAATTGAGAGAGGAATGCAGGGCACCAGTCATGCCCTCCAAGGGACTTTATAACGTTATCATAGCTGGGGAGGGGCCAGGAAAGGACGAGGACCTGGAAAGGAAAGGCTTTGTGGGATTGGCGGGGAAGGATGTTTTATGGCCTGAGCTAGAAAAGTATGGTTTGAAGAGAAGCAGGTTTCATGTGACGAATGTCTGTAAGTGCTATCCACGATTGACAAAGACGCCTGAGAAGGAGCATATCCAGAAGTGTATGCCTTGGCTCCGGGAGGAGATGGAGGCCATCGATTGCAGGCTCATGTTGGTTTTCGGGAATACCGGGGTCAAGGCATTCCTGGATGAGGATGGCGGGATCACCAAGAAGAATGGTGTTACCGAGTGGGTGGACAGGTGGAGGACCTGGATATGCTGGTGCGTTCATCCAGCTAGTGTCCTTCATAATCCAAAAACAAATAAGGAACTGTTCGAAGCTGGAATAAGGAACTTCGAGCAGACTATGAGGAATCTTGGGCTAAAGGAAATTTTTAAATAGGAGGAATTGTGATGAACATAGATTGGCCTGAATCAATGGAGGACCGAAAGGTGATAGGACTTCTAGATCAAATCCAGGAGATCAGAGCCAGGAATAACAAGCATTGGATGGGGATTCTGAGGCTTGCTTTTAGGGAGGCCCCAGAAGAGTCCAAGGCGTTGATGAGGGAGATCACTAAATATGATGGACAGATCAGCGAACTTACAAGACAATTGGGAGGGATGAATGAAAAAGAGGAAGAAGAAGGAGACCCAGATGCAACTTCATCAGCATCGCACCATAACTGGTAATGTGTTTGGGAAGGCACATCCAATAAAGGTTGTTCATTCGAAGAAGAGAACTCAAATATCGCATGAATTGACCTTGGAAAGAGAGAAGATAGATAATGAATAAAAGTCCTTTTCCTGATTATCCAGGAGTAGGAAGT
>JBDRGH010000009.1:0-5200 GCA_043818015.1 Pseudomonadota bacterium | reverse complement strand
ACGGCTTTAAAAACTGCCAACTCAGGGTATCTTACCCGTAGGTTGGTAGATGTGGCCCAGGATGCTATTATCACCGAGTATGATTGCGGGACCCTCGATGGAATATATGTCTCATCCCTGATAGAAGGTGGAGAGATTATTGAACGAATGGGGGACCGAGTATTAGGTCGGGTAGCGTTGGAGGACATAAAAGATCCTTTTTCAGGGGAAGTAATCGTAAGAGCCGATCAAGAGATTGATGAAAATCTTGTTGAAAAGATCGAAGAGGCTGGTATTGAAAGAGTAAAGATTCGTTCAGTCTTAACCTGTCGGTCAAAAAAAGGAATATGTGAGGAGTGCTACGGTAGGGATCTTGCCCGTGGCAAGAGAGTCAATCTGGGTGAAGCCGTGGGGGTTATTGCTGCCCAGTCCATTGGAGAGCCTGGAACTCAATTGACCATGAGAACGTTCCACATTGGTGGAACGGCCAGTAAACGTGCCGAGCAAAGTACTCTTGAATCAAGGAACGAGGGGACGGTTAAGTTCATAAATCTGCATAGTGTTACGAATAAAGAGGGCAGCCTCGTGATCATGAATCGTAACGCCGTGCTCGCGATACTCGACAGTAACGGAAGAGAAAGAGAGCGATACTCCCTGATTTATGGGGCTAAGCTGAGGGTTTCTGAAGGAGAGGTTGTAAAACCGGGACAGCTTCTTGCAGAATGGGACCCATATACTACGCCCATCTTAACTGAGGTTTCCGGTCGGATTAAATTTGGGGACATAATTGAGAGTGTTACCATGCAGGAGCAAGTAGATGAAGTTACTGGCCTCTCTAGGAAGGTAATCGTTGAATCTAAAGACCCTGATGCTCGTCCCAGGGTTTCTATTAAGGATGAAAGGGGGCATACTGCGAAGTTACTCGGATCAGAATCCCCTGCCAGATACCTTCTTCCAGTGAAAGCAAACATCATGGTAAGTGAGGGAGAAATGGTGACTGCCGGTGATGTCATCGTTAAGATCCCTCGTGAGACTACCAAGACAAAGGATATAACGGGGGGGTTACCGAGGGTTGCTGAGTTATTTGAAGCGAGAAAACCGAAGGAATATGCTGTAATAGCCGAAATTGACGGCTCGGTATCCTTTGGTAAGGATGTGAAAGGTAAGAGAAGGGTCATGATAACCCCTGAAATTGGTGACCCGAGGGAATACCTGATCTCTAAAGGGAGGTATATCAGTGTTCACGAAGGGGATAAGGTGAGAGCAGGGGAGCCCCTGATGGATGGCCCAGCAAATCCTCACGATATCCTGCGTATCCTCGGAGAAAAAGAGTTGGCGAGATATTTGGTTGACGAGGTCCAAGAGGTTTATCGTCTCCAGGGTGTGAAGATAAATGACAAGCATATCGAGGTAATCGTAAGGCAGATGCTCCGTCGAGTTAGGATAAAAGAGGTCGGCGATACGGATTTCTTGGTTGGGGAACAGGTGGAGAGGCACGTTTTTGAAGCGGAGAATGAAAAGATACGGGAGAAAGATGGTAATCCGGCAATTGCCGAGCCGCTGCTTCTTGGAATCACCAAGGCTTCGTTGAGCACTGACAGTTTTATTTCTGCAGCTTCTTTTCAAGAGACTACCAAGGTATTGACCCAAGCCAGTATCGAAGGGAAACATGATCACTTGAGGGGTTTGAAGGAGAACGTGATTATGGGAAGATTAATCCCGGCTGGTACCGGTTTTCGAGGATACAGAGATTTGGAGATAGAGGCTAAGAACGGTGGGGATGAGGCTTCCGTGGAAGAAAAAAAACGGAAGATTGATCAACAAAAGACTTGACAAGTGAAGAGATTATTGAGAATATAATGCGTTTTGTTGTGAGTAGTTAATGACATTTGAGGGTAGGTAATGTGCCTAGTATAAGCCAGCTGGTCAGAAAAGGGCGTAAGAAGGTCAAGAAGAAGACGAATGCTCCTGCTCTGGAGCATTCCCCACAGAAGAGAGGTGTTTGTACTCGAGTTTATACGTCAACGCCTAAAAAACCAAATTCAGCATTGAGAAAAGTAGCGAGAGTCAGGCTGACCAACGGCATAGAGGTTACTACCTATATTCCGGGAGTTGGACATAATCTTCAGGAACACTCCGTAGTTCTTATTAGGGGGGGGAGGGTTAAAGACTTGCCCGGGGTTCGATACCATGTCATCAGAGGAACGCTGGATTCTGGAGGAGTCATGGACAGAAAGAGGAGTCGTTCTAAATACGGGGCCAAGAAGCCGAAGTAAATCACAAGAATGATCTTTGATTCGAAGCCAGCGGAGTAAATAGATGCCTAGAAGAAGAGAAATGCCGAAAAGAGATATTTTGCCGGACCCTAAGTATAAGGACGTACTGGTAGCAAAGTTTATCAACGTAATTATGCGCAAAGGTAAGAAGAGCTTAGCCGAATCTATCGTTTATGGATCTTTTGATCTTATCAGGCAGAGAATAAAGTCTGATCCGATCAAGATTTTTCAAAAGGCCTTAGATAATGTTAAGCCAGTTATCGAGGTTAGGTCCCGGCGGGTTGGCGGAGCAACGTACCAAGTACCTGTGGAGGTGAGGTCTGAGCGAAGAGTTGCTTTGGGGCTACGCTGGCTGATAAGTTATGCTGGAAAGAGACAGGAAAAGACAATAGTAGAAAGATTGGGGGCCGAGTTACTCGATGCCGCTAGCAGCCGAGGCGCAGCTGTCAAGAAAAGGGAAGATGTTCATAAGATGGCTGAGGCCAACAAAGCTTTTGCCCATTACCGTTGGTAGAAATGAACCAGACAAGAAATGTTTTTTACAAAGAGAAGGCCCAGCTTCACCAGATGGGTTCAGTTAAGAGGTCTTTAATCTCATTAGATTAGACTTAGACTTACTGAGAGAAGGAGCGTTGGTTGATTTTGGCCTGTTCAATCTATAGTTTAAGTCTTTTTTTATGTTTTCGGGGTTGGCAGAAAATTGGCGAGACTAGTTCCCTTGGAGAATACAAGAAATATTGGGGTCATGGCGCACATAGATGCAGGAAAGACTACAACCACGGAGAGAATCCTGTATTATGCAGGTGTTTCGTATAAGATGGGTGAAGTCGATGACGGATCGGCCGTTATGGACTGGATGGAACAAGAGCAAGAAAGAGGAATTACTATAACCTCTGCAGCTACCACTTGTTTCTGGAATAATAATAGGATTAATATCATTGATACGCCCGGGCATGTTGATTTTACTATAGAGGTTGAGAGATCTTTACGTATTTTAGATGGAGCTGTAGTTATATTTTGTTCGGTAGGAGGAGTGCAACCACAATCAGAGACTGTTTGGAGGCAAGCAGATAAGTATGACATCCCAAGGATCGCTTTTATCAATAAGATGGACAGGGTAGGGGCAAATTTGTTTCGCGTAATTGAAACGATGATCGATAAATTACAGGCTAATCCAGTCCTTCTCCAGCTACCTATTGGCAACGAAGAAAAATTCGCTGGTATCGTTGATCTGGTCGAAATGAAAGCGGTGCTTTATGATGAAAGTACCTTAGGAGCTGAGTTCAGAGAAGATATAGTACCTGTAGAGTTAGCTGATCTTGCGCTTGAATATCGAGAGAAGCTTATTGAGTCCGTGGTCGAGCACGATGACGTACTGATGGACAGATACCTGGAAGGGAAAGTGATCGCTGGCCAAGAGATTAGGAGTTCAATCAGAAGGATGACTCTCGCTAATAAGATGATTCCTGTATTCTGCGGTGCAGCGTTTAAGAATAAGGGTATTCAACCGTTATTGGATGGCATTATTGATTATTTGCCCTCTCCTAAGGATGTTCCTCCAGTTATCGGGTCTGCGCCTGATGGTAGAGAGGTGGTGAGAGAGGCAGACGATGATGCCCCCTTTTCGGCCCTGGCCTTCAAGATTATGAATGATCCGTTTGTAGGCCAACAGTATTTTCTTAGGGTTTATTCAGGACATCTTGAGAGTGGTTCACATGTCTATAATTCTACCAAGGGCAAGAAAGAGAAAATAGGCCGCCTTTTAAAGGTACATGCCAACAAAAGGGAACCGATAAGAGAGGTCTACGCAGGTGACATTGTTGTTGCTATCGGCTTAAAAAGCACCATCACAGGTGATACCCTTTGTGATGAAAACGATCCCGTGATCTTAGAAGCTATGCAGTTTCCTGAGCCAGTCATGTCTATTGCGATTGAGCCTAAGACACATGCCGATCAGGAAAAACTGGGAAATTCCCTCCACAGATTGGCTATAGAGGATCCATCTTTCAAGGTCCGTATCGATGAGGAGACAAATCAGACTATTATTTCTGGAATGGGTGAGCTACACCTAGAGGTAATTGTGGATAGACTACTGAGGGAATTCAAGGTAGCCGCAAATGTTGGTAAACCTCGGGTTGCTTTCAAAGAGACCATTACCAAACCAGTTCGGGCTGAAGGCAGATTTGTGCGTCAGTCCGGAGGCAGGGGGCAATACGGGCATGTTTGGCTTGAATTAGAGCCGCAAGAACGGGGTGCAGGTTCTGCGTTTGTGAATAAGATAATAGGGGGGAGGATCCCTAAAGAATACATACCCGCTATAGAAAAGGGTGTTATCGAGGCTATGGAGAGAGGAGTTTTAGCCGGATATCCCGTAGTAGACGTGAAGGTTGCGCTATGTGATGGCTCTTACCATGAGGTTGACTCGTCAGAATTGGCGTTTAAGATTGCCGGCTCTATAGGTTTCAAACAAGGGGCAAAGAACGCTCAACCGGTTTTATTGGAACCAATTATGGCCGTCGAAGTAGTGGTCCCAGAAGAATTTGTTGGTGAGGTCATCAGCAACCTTATTGCAAGAAGAAGCAGGATTTTAGATGTGGGGATTCGGGCAGGTGGGAAGACTGTAGAGAGTAGAGTGCCGTTAGCTTCGATGTTTGGCTATTCTACTGACTTACGATCGGCGACACAAGGTAGGGGTACTTATACGATGCAGTTTTCCCATTATGAACCGGTTCCTTCATCCATTGCTGAAGGAATCTTAGGGTCTATGTGAGAGCATAACATTCCTGAGAAGGAGGATAAGAGGCATGTCTAAGAAGAAATTTGAGAGGACGAAGCCGCATGTTAATATAGGGACGATAGGTCATGTTGATCATGGTAAGACGACGTTGACTTCTGCGATAACGAGGGTATTGTCGAATCAGGGTTTGGCGGAGTATATGTCTTTT
>JBDRGH010000008.1:0-4359 GCA_043818015.1 Pseudomonadota bacterium | reverse complement strand
ACATGCGCCGAGTGCGGTAAGGACACCGAAGTACCCTTTGAACCTCGTGGTGATAAGCCGGTTTACTGTAGCGATTGCTATCGTAAAGTCAGACCTAGCGAGTAATGCTGGGGTTTGACATCAGGACATACGTGGGCTGAGGATAGTTGGCCCGTGTATGTCCCTAGAATGTGTTGGTGTGTTATGTCGTTGAAAGTCTCGATACGTGAAGGGGAATCTCAAGATTCCTTGTTGCGTCGTTTTCAAAGGATAGTGCAGACGAGTGGAATTCTGCGTGAGGCAAAGGCGCATCGTCATTTTCTATCCAAGGGAGAGGCGGCACGTTTGAAAGCGCAAAAGAGCGCCAGACGAAGGCGCCGTTACGGGTAAACCAGAAAGTAACCAATAAGCTAATTTTTCTGGTCGAACTCAGCACAGGTACTTGAGGCGAAACAGTCGGCGCGGGGTTACGAAATTAAACAAAAGGAGCACTAATATGAAAATCTATGTAGGAAACTTATCCTATGAGGTAACTGAAGAAGACTTACGACAGGAATTTGCATCTTTTGGGGAAGTTACATCGGTGAGCGTAATAACAGATAAATATAGCGGGCGTCCCAAGGGGTTTGCCTTCGTCGAAATGTCATCAGTATCTGACGGTCAAGCTGCGATTACTGGTCTCAACGGAAAAACACTAAAGGACCGGACACTTAATGTTAATACGGCTCGCCCTCGTTCTGAGAGCAGCGGCGGTGGGTCCTATGGTGACAGAAGGGGCGGCGGCGGGTTTAGCGGGGGAAGACAGAGAAGATATTAAACTTCCTCTTCATTTAATTCTGCTGGGGAGCTTATCTCACGAAATATAAAACAGACCTCTAGCTGGCTGATCTAAACGATGTTAACAGTCCCATAGAGGTTTTCAGAGATTTTAGCCAGATTTTCTCGGTAGTACCTTACCGCATAAGGAAGAAAATCCAATATATCCTGCGCCGTCATTCCATCTGGCCCTTTCTCTTTTGCTGCCAGGTCTCCGGAGAGGCCGTGAATTAAAACCCCTATTCTGACCGCCTCGTCGATGTTCAATCCCAGACAAAACATAGCGGCAATGGTTCCATTAAGCACGTCTCCGCTTCCAGCGGTAGCCATCCCTGCCTTACCACCGGTAGCTCCAGTAACATTGATGAAAGCCCTTTGATCTGGATATCCAATCAAAGAATGGGGTCCTTTCAAAACAATGATGGCATTCAATTTCCTTGCTGTATCCTGCAAAATATCTACCCTGTTTTTCTCTATCTCATCTCTCTCTATCTTGGTAATCCGAGCCATCTCTCCTAAATGAGGGGTAAGGATTGTTTCTGCCTTTCTCTCTTTGAGAATTCCTATCTCTTGGGAAACAGCCGTAATTCCATCCCCATCTATTAACAACGGTATTTCAATTTCTCTAGCCAATTCTCTGGCCAAATTTTGAGTCTCCTCATTTAGAGAGAGACCAGGCCCCAACACCACCATTTTCATCCCTTTAGACAGCTCCAAAAGGTCGTCTTTACTTTCTAAAGCAATACTTCCTGAGCTGGTTTCCTTTTGAGGCTGAAAAACAACCTCCTTGCCGCTTTGAGCAACAGACGGGGCAAGGGACTTAGGACAAGCTAGAAAAACGTACCCTCCTCCTGCTTTTAGAAAAGAATAAGCCGAAGCATGGGGAGCCCAAAAATAGTTTGCCGCTCCAGCAATGACCAATACCGGTCCGTAATCCATCTTTGTGGTATTCGGCTCTCTTTCTGGAATCGGAATCGGTTTGGTAATTTCTACTTTGAACGAATCTGAGTCATAGAGAGAAGGTGGAAACGAAATATGGGAGACATACAGTTTCCCACCTCTCCCATACCCCGGATAGAGCAGGTTCCCTACTTTTGGTAAGCCATAAGTAATAGTATAGTCTGCCTTAACTGAAACCCCCATTTCTTGGCCGGTATCGCCATTTATTCCTGAGGCGATGTCAATGGCAAAAACTTTCTTCTTGCTTTCATTTACTAGCTGAATCGCCTCTCGATAAATCCCCTCCACATTCCTATCGAGACCGGTTCCAAGCATGGCATCTATGATAGCATCTGCTTCAAAAACGTCGTCTTTGATTTCCTCAATTGACTCAACCTCCTTGACGTCAATGGGAAATTTAGAAATCACTTCTAAATTCCTCCCTGCTGAACCCTGATATTTCTCTCTTCTACCCAGCAGAAAAGCTTTTACATCCCCGCCGTTAGAATGGATTTTTCTGGCTACCACAAAGCCATCACCGCCATTGTTACCTGAACCACAGAAAATGATAAATTTTTTATTCTTTATTCCAAATTCTTTCTGGATGACAAAATAGGTGGCTTCTCCCGCATTTTCCATCAGAATTTCCGTGCTAATGCCAAACTCTTCCCCGGCTTTTCTATCTAATTGTTTCATTTCTGACACTCTGCTTACCTTCATTTTTGCCTCCCTATTAATCTACTCTCAAAACTGCCGCCCCCTGAATCTCCCCTTGCTTTAGCAAAACCAAGGCTTCGTTTGCCTTTTCTAATTTGAATTCTTGAACCTCAGGGACAATCGGGATTTCAGCCGCCAAAGTGAGAAAATCTTGGGCGTCCTTTCTGGTAATATTCGCCACACTTTTTATTTCTTTTTCGTCCCACAGTAACTGGGCATAGTCCAAAGGTGGAATAGGGCTGCTCTTACGAATCACCGCTATCGCCAATCTTCCGCCCTTTTCAAGCACTCTCAAAGCGTTAGGCACTGTCTCTCCTACTGGGGTGAAATCAATGGCACAGTTGACTTTTTGCGGAGGATTATCTTCTGCCCCCCCTGTCCAAGCTGCTCCCAATTCTTTAGCCAAATTGCGATGCTCCTCACTTCTGGTGAAGACATAAACTTCACAACCCCAAAATTTAGCCATCTGAATGACAATGTGGGCTGAGGCCCCAAATCCAAAAAGCCCTAAAGTTTGCCCAGGCTAAATCCCTGAAAGTCTCAGGTCCCGAAACCCAATTGCTCCGGCACATAAAAGAGGAGCTGCTTGAGAATCGGTGAACCTCTCGGGAATCAAATAGGCAAAGTCTTCTGAGACTACGGTGTATTCGGCATAGCCACCGTCAGCCTGACACCCGGTACCTTCAAATTCAGGACACAGGTTTTCATAACCTGCTTTACAGAAATGACATTTTCCACAAGCAGAGTGTATCCAAGCAACTCCCACTCGATCTCCGATTTTGAACTTAGCTGCCTCCAAACCCAAACTTTCTACTTTGCCAACAATTTCATGGCCCAAGACTATCGGAAGTCTTGGCTGAAGTCTCCCTTCAATTTCATCCAGTTCGGTGTGGCAAACGCCACAGGCGGAGACTTTCACTGAGATTTCTCGTGATCTCGGCTGAGGTATCGGCAGGTCTATCAGTTCCAGAGGCCGATTTTCAACTGGAGAAATCTTCTTCAAAACTTGCGCTTTCATTCTAGCTTCCTCTCCCGGTCTTAGCAGGCTTGCTTGAGACAGATGCAAACCTAACCTTCTAAATGCATTATATTATTTAGCATAGTAAGCTGAGAACGATTGTTGATGACTCGTATTACACTCAAAGACCCATTGCTAATCTCAAACCTGCGATAGATGCTATTCGATACCCCGAGAGCATGGGCAACTAATACCTAAGTGTATCTATAGTATACGCATTTTGGCCCGTTAAATCGAGCGAGGTATTGTGAAGAAAGGTAAAGTCTCCCACTCCGAAGATAAGTACATAGCCAATGGCGAAGTTGACGGGTCCCCAGATCACATTTACCACGGGGGATGATTCCCTGACCCCAAGAGATGATGCAAAGGGACTTTGAAACTTATTCCCGGATACACCTTGCACAAAGTGAGGTATTCCGTTCACCAGAAAGACACCAGCAAAGAAGTAAGCCAAATAAGCATAATAAGCCATCTCGTTTTCCCTCCGTTCCCGCTTACTGCAAGGGTCATTTCAAGTATTAGAGCAGGAGTTTACTGCTGTTCGAAGGCTTTGTCAACATCTCTCAGAATAAAAGGGGGTGGGCAAGAGGGATGGGATTGGGTTTATATGGTGAGCAGCCTTAGAATTTCTATCGTTTTTCAGGGTTCTACCCTTGGATACGGAATTAGCTGTTATGGCTCGGCGATAACGCTTAGCTTCAAATATATGGTAACGAGGCTGAATTCTTGATCTGGGACTGAAAGACGCTTACACCTCGTGTTGTTGTCCAGCGAAAATGTCACCCTAATTGTTCAGCGAATTTGTCATCCCATGTTTCCTTTATCTACGAATATCCTGTATTTACCACGCCAGGGGTGGTCTGGAGCTGGTTTAGGATAGCGTCTTTGCC
>JBDRGH010000007.1:0-2945 GCA_043818015.1 Pseudomonadota bacterium | reverse complement strand
AAGCCACAGTGATAGTTTTGCCAGTTCTACTGCTAGAGGGTTCAAATCAACTCCAAAAATGCACCGCTCGACAACTTCCCGTCTTGCCCACCTTATGTCCTCCTCTTCCGGTCCTCTCCTACCATAAATTCCCGAAGCTTCCCTAATGAGCACGTTCTTTGAAGGCTTTACCAGAGGATCACCGCTTAAGGCTTTGAGGAGTTCCCTTGCCAGAAAATCTGTGGCCCCCACCAAGAAATGGCCACTTCCCATGGCAGGGTCAAGAATTCTTAATTGAAGAATTCGTTCTACCGGATCATATCCGTGAGAAGGTTCAGCACCGTCGAGCAGATTCAAAAGGAAATCTCGACGTTCCTGGTTGTCTCTGATAACATTCCATAACCTAAGAAGATTTTCTTTCTCTCCGTTTCGTCTTTCGTCGACTATTTCTTTAAAAAGCTGGTCAAAATGTCCATCGGTTTTTCTAATATTGTGGGCCCACTCAGTTTCTTTGTATATGCGTTCAACAATGGGGGCAAGGGTATTCTCGATGATGTACTCTGCGATATAACGAGGGGTGTAAAATGATCCGGTTGCCTTGTGTCCCCCTCTATCCGTAACGAGGTATACATCATCTTTCCTGACTATTTCTTTCCCCTTAATCTTCTTTCTTGCTTTTTGGGCCTCTTCAAAAGGGATAAAGACTTCCTCCCCCTTCTCTCGTACGGGAACGATATCCTCCTTTGCGATCCTGAGTTTGCATTCGAGAAGTCCTTCATAGATGGATCCCAAATGGCGAATTTCAAGGCTCCCGTAATCAATGAAAGCACCGTTATGGGAGCGGGAGAGGAGATCGATTGCCTTCACTATGTAACTGTCGCCTACCCGGTGTTCATCCAGAAATTTGTGTTTGCCAGGATTAAAGAGTCCCCCATTGTAAGGAGGCACTCCTAACTCAGTATTTCCGACGTTTATGGTCTCAAACAATTTTCCTAGTTTATACCAGTACCCGTGGGTTGACGCGGGAACGGGTTCGCCCCTATCCAGTCTGAATGCGATTTCCTTCTTAAGGGCATCAAGACTATAAGTTTCTCTATAGAGTTGATTGTCCTCCACAGGGAGGAGCCCCCTATGCTCTGCGTAAAGTATAAAGAGAAGACGATAAAGGAGGATCACGGAGTTGTCATGAATGGCCTTAAGATCAGCTTCCGATAGATTACCCCCGCGGGTCTTCACGAGACCCTCAGCCAGGGTCTTTAAGGCCAGGTAGACATTCTCTTTGAGTTCTTCACCAACACCCTCGGCGTAGTCGACGCTCTCTCTGCTGACCTTTTCCAAAAAATCAGGAAAGGCTCTTTGTCGGAAAAAGAGATAGAAGTATTTGAAGTCATCCTTGGTACCCTTTTCTATAAGATCGTCAAGATCTATTTCATAGAAGATATCTACCCTCTTTGAAGCCTCTCTCTCGTAAAGCCTCCAGTATCTCCCATCAGTAAGTATCCCCCATTTGGCTCCGGTAAGCCACAGGTAGCTACTGATCTGGAGGGAAGGATTTTGTGGATCCTCGGGGTCAACTTCGATTTTCCTGTCGAGCGGTCTTCCCCATCGTTTTGCCTCCCCTATACAAAGAACCTTTTTAAAGTATTCTTCGTCAGTCCCTTTCCGGGCAATCGTTAGGTCTGCCTCGGAGTGAAATAGGGCATAATGGGGACGCTTGGACCGTCCGCCTGGCGGGGTCGGAGGTTCTACATCGATTGTCCAACCTAAGATTTCAAACGCTTTATCGAGGAAATCTTTCCGGAGTTGGGGTTCATTGAGGGACGAAAGGTATTTCTTGTCCCAGAGTTGTTTGACTTCTCCTAAAATCCTTTCTAGCTCTGACGGAGGGATTTTGAATTCCTCCTCCCTTGGAAGGAGTTCTTCGAGGTAATAGCTGGAGAAAAGTCCTTTGTTGCGATGGGGTTTCATTTTCAAAAGGTATCTCTACCGATGTTCTGATATCTTGACGGCTCTCCAGGGGTGAGAAGGTTGTTTACTGAACTTTATTTAATATGAACGTGTATGAGAAGTCAAATAAAATAGTCTATTCTTGTACGCGACTCGTCTCTTTAAGTTTTCTGGACGAAATGAAGAAAGGATCATCTCCAACTCAGTTGATGGATTAAGAGGATTCAAGGGGTCAAGGCCCGCCCTGGCGCAAGCGCCAGCGTCTGGGCCAGGGAGTCAGGGATTCGAGTGAGGAATCCTTGAACCCTTTTCACCAGCTAAGTGAGAGAAGAACCCGACGAAAAAGGACGAAGCTGGAAAAAACGGGGGAAGGGACACTAGAGGACGATGCTGAGAGTGGGTACTAAAACGATGGCGGGATAATGCAACTGGTCAACACGTGTAGAGCGAAGGGACTAGCCTGCGCTTCTAGACGTGGTCTTTGTATGTTTTTCATGCTAATAATTCCCGCACCTGTTCAATTAGTTCTTTTATGTCAAATGGCTTGTAGATCATGGTATCGGCCAGGCTAAACTCCATGAACATCTTCTCCCTCTCGGGGTCACCCTGAAGGTTTCGTCCGGTCAACAAGATAACAGGGGCCTTTTTTGAGAGTCTTCCAGTCCGTTGATCCTCTTTAATCATCCGGGAAACCCGATAACCATTCTCTTTCGGCAGCATGACATCCAAAATCACAAGATCAGGCTCGGTCGCCCTTACCGCTCCCAGAGCCTCCCATCCATTGGTCGTCGTAATGACCTCGTAGCCTTCCTGATCAAGACAAAACCGAATTGATTCACGAATATCAGGTTCGTCATCCACGACGAGAATCTTAGGCTGACTCATACTTCCTCCTGCCTTCCATTACTTGTTGATTTTGTTATTTTCCCCTGCGAAGCTAACTAACATTTCCGCAGATGTCCCATCTTCAGGAAAAGTCGCAACACCGATCGTGAAAGAGGGAGGTAATGCCCCATCTC
>JBDRGH010000006.1:0-4404 GCA_043818015.1 Pseudomonadota bacterium | reverse complement strand
CCAAGGCTTTGAAGAAGTCCCCTGAGAGCGAATTCATAGATTTTTTGGGGAACCCACCTTGGCGAGCGTAATGTAGAAAATTCACATGTTTGAGCCCGAAGGGTGAGTTTGTGAATTTTCAATGGAGCGAGCTTAGATGGGCCAAAAAATGTATGCTGAAGCGAAAAGGGGTACTTTTTCAAAGCTCTCTGGCCGTTAACGGGCTGTTGTCGAGAGAGAGCGAAAAGGGACTTTGGCAACAGGCGCTTGAGTATAACGAGGCAGCTGCGGTCACCGGCCCGGTGTTTTATGATAGACCAATCGGCAGCGAATATCAATAATAAAAAGATGATCTCCAAATTGGTTGATGGATTAAGAGGGTTCAAGGGGTCAAGGCCCGCCCTGGCGCAAGCGCCAGCGTCTGGGCCAGGGCGGTCAGGGATTCGAGTGAGATACCTATTCGGTCTTTATATAGAGTGTATGGTTCAAATGGTGAGTTAGAGGCTCAAATATTATTAGTCTTCAGACTTGGGTTACATTGAGGCCGGGAAATTGAAGGAACTTTAAGATGGGATAGGAGGGGTTGAGAGGATGCTCACGGTACTTATAAGGTCGTTGGAAAACAAGCACTTGGCCCCTTGAATCCTGGAATCCTTGAATCCTTTTCACCGACTAAATGGGAGAGGACCCCGATAAAATGGCCTACAGGCGTTTCCTGATTTCCTAGTGAATTCCTTTGTCTCTGAGCGAAATTTGCTCCCGCAGTGGGGTGCCCAGCGGGGGTCGTGAGCTCAGCCGAACGGAAGGGGAAAGCCAGCCCGGAAGAGGCTGGAAGGGGTAAGTGGGAACTGTAAAAGGGGCGGACCGAAAAAGGTTGTAAGAGAATAAGAAAGGCTGAATATCGTCACCACTATGAAAGGAGGGTAAAAAGGAAGGGCTTAAAGGACCTACTTCAAAGTATCAGTATAAATCCTTAATCTCTGTCCAGGGTAGATAAACCTCTTCGTTTGGAGACTGTTCCACTTCTTGATAGAAGCGACCGTTACGTTGAACCTCTTGGCTATAGAGGTCAAGGTATCTCCCTTTTTAACCTTGTACGTATAGATAATCTTTTCGACCTCTTTTTTTGCCAGCTCTTCTATCCCCTTCTTGAAATTCTCTGTGAACAGTTCAGCGGTCCCCTTGGGGATTTTTACTAAATGCTTACCGCGAGGTAGATGGTATCCTTGTATCTCAGGATTTAACTCCTTTATCTCTTTGAAGAATGAGTCCGCTGCTCTGGCAATCACGGTAAGGTGTATTTTAGAGGGGGCATCTACCCACACCTCATCGAATTCCAAAGGAGTGTAATACTCATCTTCATCGAGATGGAATCCATACTTACCTGGAGCGGAAAGTATAATCTTTGCGGAAAGCATCCTGAACACGAATCGTTCTGTTTCTAAAGGGAGGTTTAACCTGTAGTAGTCATGCACCCCCTGTTCTTTAATCTCCTGTTTAATCCTATCTTCGCCACAATTATATGCTGCGACACTTAGTGCCCAGCTACCAAAGATCTCGTAAAGATCACGGAGATACTCTATCGCCGCATCCGTCGATCTATAAAAATTTAGCCTATCATCAAACCATCTATCTACCCGCAGGTCGTACCTTTTCGCTGTATGCTCCATAAACTGCCACGGCCCCGCAGCCCCTTTTACAGAAAAAGAGTATCTTCTTAGAGAACTTTCGATTACCGCCAGGTATTTTAGATCGTCGGGGAGACCTTTTTCTTTCAGTCTTTGTTCGATATAGGGGAAATACCTCTTTGCTCTTTTGAGCCACATTACAACCTGAGGTTTATCCCCAACGGATATGACGAATTCCCGATCCAGCATTTCCCACACACTCTCGTCATCTATAGGAACAGGCTCGTTGCAGAGGGTGAGTCTCTTAGGGTCTCTGAATTCTCGCGAGGAATGGAGAGGATATTTCGATGAGTCATCTGCATTTGAATAAGGGAAAATGGATATTAAGAACGTAAGCGAGAGCAATGCGATAAGGAGTTCGGTACGAAAGGTGAGTTTGAAGAAAGGAACCATTATCCTCCTTGGATACTGAAAAAAGACTACTTAAAGCCTTTGCCCGAGCACGTCGATCAGATGATGTTTTTCGCCCTCATCTCATTGATGTCCGGGTCTTCATATCCCAGACTCTTCAGAATCTCTTCCGTATGCTGGCCTAAACTGGGAGCGGGCGTTTTTATCTTTCCCGGTGTTTCGGAGAATTTAAACGGGAAACCCACTGTCGTCATCTCGCCCTCTCCAGGCTGGTCAGTTTTCAGCAACATTTGTCGATGTTTAACCTGGGGATCGGCCATAAGATCTTCGATATCGTTGACCGGTGCATAACATATGTCCTTCCCCTCAAACAGATCGAGCCACTCTTTCCTGGTTTTTGAAAGGAAGACGTTCTGCAGCTCATCCATGGCCTTTTTCTGCTTTTCTCCCGTCGCAAACTGGTATTCCTTTAACTCCTCTCGACCGATGAGTTTCAAGAGATTAACCCAGAACTTATCTTCGATGTTGCCCAGTGAGATAAACTTACCGTCCCTTGTCTTGAACACATTATAGCAGGGCGTCTCTCCTGCAATACCGAGAATCTGTGAATCTTGAGATCGTTGGCTGGCAATAAAACTGGCAATATTCATCATATTGTAAGACACCATACAGTCAGTCATGGATACCTCTATGTATTGCCCTTTGCCGGTTCTATCTCTCGATATGATACCTGCCAAAATTGAAAACGCTGAAAATATACCGATACTCATATCAGCAATAGGGATCCCAGGGATCACCGGAGCCCCCGTGTGCCTCCCGGTGGCCTCCAGAATACCAGCCACACTGATATAGTTCATATCATGCCCTGGTCTATCCTTGTAAGGACCGTCCTGTCCATAACCCGTAGACGAGCAGAAAACGAGCCTCGGATTTACCTTTTTCAGGTCATCGTAACCTACTCCCAGCCTCTTCATCACGCCGGGCCTAAAACTCTCAAAGAGGACATCGTGTTCCTTTGCCAATTGGCGAAGGATCTCCTTACCCTTCTCCTCTCTCAGGTTCAAGGTCATACTCTTCTTATTACGATTGGCCATCAAGAATGCCGCGTTTTCTTTCTTCAATTTCGGGGGAAACCATCTCATGTAATCCCCTATTTTGGGCTCTTCTATCTTGAGTACCTCAGCCCCTAAATCAGCCAGCATCAAGGTACAATAATTAAAAGGTAGTAACCTGGAAACATCCAGTATCTTTATCCCTTCCAAGGCTCCGCTCATATCTATCCCTTTCTGTTCGATTGTTACGTTATTGAGAGGACAAGTCTACCCTGTATCTCGTTCAGCCGATGCTTTGGTTCCTGGCCACAATTTCAAAAATTCAAAGAAATCTAAGTGAATAGAGTGCGAGCGATTACGGTCCTCTGTATCTCATTGGTACCTTCAACGATCTGTAGCAATTTCGCATCTCTTATCCGCCGCTCCATGGGGTAATCCTTCATGTAACCATAGCCCCCCAAAACCTGGGCTGCCTCGATAGTTCCCCTCATTGCAACGTCGGTGGCAAAGCACTTACACATAGCCCCCAATCTGGACAGTTCGTTTCTCTTTGATTTGCTCTTCTGCCAACCCGGTTCAGCCGTGACCGCGTCTATCTGGGCAGAGGCGTAGTACGTGAGCTGCCTCGCTGCTTCCAGCTCCATTGCAATATCGGCCAGCTTAAACTGTATGGCCTGCAAGGTGGCGATAGGTCTGCCAAACTGTATTCTTTCCTTGGCATATCCGATAGCATAATCCAAGGCGCCTGCTAGAAGACCCACACCGGCAGAAGCGACCATAGGCCTGGTCTTATCAAGTGTCTCCATGGCTATGTAGAACCCCTGGCCCTCTTGACCCAGCAGGTTCTCTTTTGGGATCCGGCAGTCCTCCATTATTACCTCACACGCGGGCGTTGCCGTATTACCCATCTTTTCTTCTTTCTTGCCGATAGAAAGCCCTGGGCTATCCTTCTCTACGACAAATGCGCTTATCCCTGCTACCCCTTGAGCCTGTGTGTCTGTTTTTGCAAAGATACTGATAACATTTGCCCTGTCTGCATTGCTTATGAAACATTTTGTTCCATTCAAGACGTACGTATCACCGTCCAAAACAGCCCTGGTTTTCATAGAGGCACTGTCTGATCCCGCGGATGGTTCAGTCAGGCCGAATGCAACAAACCATTCTCCGGTCGCTATCTTGGTAAGGTACTTTTGCTTCTGCTCGGGGGTAGCGGCTATCACTATGGGTTGTGCCCCGAGATCCTGAACACCTGCCAACATGCAGCAATTCGAACAAGCTTTGGCCAGCTCCTCCACGACTATCATGAAGGTTAAAAAGCTACCACCACTGCCCCC
>JBDRGH010000005.1:0-3556 GCA_043818015.1 Pseudomonadota bacterium | reverse complement strand
TCCGCTGATAGTTGTCCGTTGAAAGGGATCGATAAGAGAGTTTTGAAAAACTCCCGCTATGTCATTTCGACCGAAGGGAGAAATCTTATAACCGAATAAACATACAACTGACTAACTGACAACCGATAACTGATACCATTAAAGGCCAGTAACTCTTTATCTTCACGGAGCCACCCAATCCTCCCCGAAGTAGAGGGGGAGCTCTCCGCAACAAACGGGCCCAACACTCACCTGCCAGCCCGTGAGCTTCGCTATCTCTCCTGTCAAAGGCTCGGTAAATCCAGGTGTAACCATCTCCCTATGACCGAGCTTTTCCCGTAGCCTGGTATCTTGAATCATACCTTTAATGCGCTCTGGAGTGAATGTTTTATAGATCATTGCCATGTCGAGTGTATCTCCGTTGGTATCGATAAACAATACATGGAAAGGCTTGACGGTTGTGGCCAGAATGGCAGACAGGGCCAATTGAGTGAGCTCTGAATTGCCCGAGACGAGCAGAGGTGAGTTCTCGTCTGGCGTGTTGAATTCAGTCAAACCAGGTTCTGTGGGCACCGGAAGTTGCTTGAGCTCAATTTCCGGGATGATTCGACAGGCATTCAAAGCGGTATTAAAAGCATAGGCCATATTCTCAGAAATATGAGGGCAAACCTCAGGCTTGAACCCGCCCATTTGCAGTCTTTCCAGTAACTCTTTGCAGCTATCAAAGCCGCACTCCCTGCAGTCCGTTTGCGGTAAGTATTGGTAAAAGTCGATCCTGTCAAAGTAAAGGTTGGCTTTTAACATATTCTGACTCCTGACTACTGACACGATTGAGGTCTAAATCACTATAACAAATTTATGTAGAATTCAATGGAAAAATGTTTGTCATGTCTTTTTCTGTTGGCTTGAGCGGATTTTTATGGTATTTATTGAAGAAAGGTGAAACGTTTTCTTTGAAACCGAATCCGCGGCCATCATTTTGAGATCATCTCCAAATTAGTTGATGGATTAAGAGGGTTCAAGGGGTCAAGGCCCGCCCTGGCGCAAGCGCCAGCGTCTGGGCCAGGGAGTCAGGGATTCGAGTGAGATATATATTCGGTCTTTATGTAGAGTCTATGGTTCAAATTGTGAGTTAGAGACTCAAATAGTTATTATCTGGAGACTCGGGTTACAGTGACGCCGAGAAATTGAAGGAACTTCAAGATGGGATAGGAGAAGTTGAGAGGATACTCAAGGTATTTATAAGGTTGTTGTAAAACAAACACTTGACCCCTTGAATCCTCGAATCCTTGAATCCTTTTCACCAACGAAATGGGAGAAAAACCTTATTTCAAAGCTTAGTTCAGAAAAGAGAAAAATGAACATCATTGACCATATCGCTGCTATCCCGCTGTTTCAAGGCCTTCCCAGGGAGGACTGTGAGGACTTGGCCGCGATCGCGGTGGAAAAAACACTTAGTGGGGGTCAAATCATATTTTCTGAGGGTGATGAAGGGAACGGATTTTACGTGGTCGTTTCCGGTCGGGTAAAGATTTATAAGCTCTCCCCAGATGGGAAAGAGCAGACTCTTCACATTTTCGGTCCCCATGAGCCCTTCGGTGAGGTTCCCGTCTTCGCCGGACAAGACTTTCCCGCTCATGCAGAAGCCATTGAGGAGAGCCGGCTCTTGTTTTTTCCCCGAAAGGCATTTGTTGCACTGATCGGGAAGAACCCCTCCCTTGCCTTGAGCATGCTGGCCGTATTGTCACGGCGTCTGCGTACATTCGCCGCATTGATTGAGGACCTCTCCCTCAAGGAAGTTCCTGGGAGGCTGAGCGCCTACCTGCTCTATCTCAGCGATCGGATGGACGGGGCCGATGACCTAGTTCTGGACATCTCTAAGGCACAGCTGGCCAGCCTCTTAGGTACTATCCCGGAAACGCTGTCCCGTATTTTAGCCAGAATGGCCAGGGAGGAACTCATCCGCTCGGATGGGGCTCGTCGTATTCAAATAGTGGATCGGCATAGTCTGGAGGAATTGGCCAGCGGTGAAAGGCGTCTGTCCTAACCACTTGTTTTCCCAATATCTTGGTAGCTGAGGCTTCAAAGACCCGGAAATTGAATCCGGTCCCCGGCCTTTACCAACCCTTAGTCCACATTTCGGCATCTTCATATACCTTTTCGTCTTCCATGTGTGACTCCTCCGCGTCCTGTTCACTAACGCGGGGGGGATTGGGGTCGTTGAGCAACTCGCGATAGTATTCGTGCTGAATGAGCAGATTCATGATTTCATTGGTCCCCGTCCATATCTGCGTGAGCCTTGCGTCACGCACCATCCTTTCGATTGGGAATACGTTAGTGTACCCTATGCCACCGACGATCTGCATCGCCACGTTGCAAACCTCCCAGCACATATCGGTGGCGAACTTCTTTGCCTCACTCACGAGCCGTCTCGTTGAGGGGAGGCGGTTGTCCGCAGTCTTCCCCGCAGCATGAACCAGGGCACGCGCGGCATCGAGAGACGTTATGGCATCTGCAACCTTGAAACTCACGCCCTGGAACTCGCGTATCTTTCTGCCAAAAGCGCATCTCCGGTGACTGTATCGCGTAGCAACCTCAATGGCAGCGCGTGCAAGGCCGAGTGCGAAGGCGGCCGAGGTCAATCGTTCCGGGACCATCATGGTGTTAAAAATTTGTGCGCCCTGATTGAGCTCACCGATAACGTTGGAAGTAGGTACTCTTACGTCCCTAAACAGAATCCTCCCCGTACCACCTCCCCGGGTACCCAAGAGATGGTAAAGGTACTTCGTCTCGACGCCCTCCCGGTCAGTTTCGATGAGGAGAAGGCTGATACGCTCGTGAGGCTTGGCTTCCGGGTTGGTCTTGCAGTATACGATAAAGAAGGCAGCGCCATTAGCCGCTACGACAAACCGCTTTTGCCCTTTAACAATAAAGGAATCGCCTTCCAATTTTGCCTCTGTAGTAGCGCCGAAAAAGTCCGACCCGCCCCGGGGTTCAGTCAGTGCCTCGGCTGAGATAAGGTCACCTTTCAGCATCGGTCTAAGAAATTTCTCCTTTTGCTCTGCCGTTCCGAAATTATAAAGGGCCTCACCCACGATGGAGGGCATGGCAAAGGCACAACCGAGAGCTGTACCCAGTACCCCCATCTCCTCAAGGGCAGCTACTTCGGCAGTCCAGCTCAGCCCTCGGCCACCACATTCTTTTGAAAATCTCAAGCCCAGGAGATTTCGATCTCCCAGGGCCTTCACAAACTCTCGAGGGTAGGTTACCTCATCCCGGTCCATCTTTTTGAGCAGGTCGGAGGATACCTCGTTTTTCACAAAATCTCTCACCTCCTGTTTCAACGCCCTTTCCTCATCGGTCAAAAGTATGTCCTGTAACATCACTGTACCTCCTTTCATGTTGGGGGAAGCCCAGGTTAAATTTCCCCTCACAGTATGCCTTCGTTTATCAGATCGTCCAGCGGCCGTGCCTTACTAACCTCTTCCATCAGCTTGCGCGGCGGATTAGGATAGACAACAGGTCCGTGTTCCTTTGATGGAAGGATGACCGTCGACGTACGCGGTGGCATAGACCA
>JBDRGH010000004.1:0-5269 GCA_043818015.1 Pseudomonadota bacterium | reverse complement strand
CCCGTATATCGGTGAGTTTATGTTTCATGTTTCTTCTTCGCTTAACTCCACAGCCTCCTTCCTTCTCTGGCGAAGTAGCAGGCCAACAGGACCGGATAGAACATACGATAGAAAGAGAGTAAAGAGCATAATCTGGGGTTTGGCTACGACAATCACGAGGATGAGGACCAGGGTAACCAAAAAACTGAAAGGCTTTCTCTTCAGCAGGCCGAGTTCCTTAAAGTTATTGTATTTAATGTTACTTACCATCAGGAAAGAGAGTAGATAGATCATAATCAGTACAGTTATGTGCTTTGTACTTTCATCATACCCGAGGTAATAAAAAAGGAGTAATGTGGATGCTATGAGGCTCCCCGCTGCAGGAATGGGAAGACCGCTGAACTTGTCGATTTTAACAGAACCGGTCTGGACATTGAACCTGGCCAGTCGAAGGACCCCACACGCAACATAAAGGAAGGCAGCCAGCCAACCGAACCTTCCAAACGGGACCAATGCCCACGAGAAGGCCAAAAGCCCTGGGGCTACCCCGAAAGCCACCACATCTGCAAGGGAGTCGTATTCGAGGCCAAACCTGCTGGTACTCCTGGTGAGTCGTGCAATCCTGCCGTCAATCCCATCGAATAGTAACGATATCAGTATTGCCGAGGCTGCATGTTGAAACTTGCCATCCATGACTGATATTATCGCATAGAATCCCGAGAGTAAGCTTACCGTGGTAAAAAGGTTCGGTAGCACATAGATGCCCTTCTTTGTACCGTCTTTCCTTATCCTTCTTTTCTTTTTTCTCATGGCAAATACCCCACGATTGTTTCTCCAGCCTTAACTCGTTGGCCAACCTTCACGGTGATTGTAGTATCTAAAGGTAAAAAGGTATCCACGCGGGAGCCAAAGCATATTAAGCCAAATCTCTCTCCCTTTATTACATTATCTCCGTTTTTGATCCAACAGATAATTCTCCGGGCAATCAATCCCGCGATCTGGACAAAAAGTATCTTTCTCTTACCCTCTGTTTCGAGGAGTAAGGCGTTTTGTTCATTCAATGACGAGGCCTCGTTAACGTTTGCCGAAAAGAATTTTCCTTTCCTGTAGCATAGATCTATTATTGTACCAGAAGTCGGTATTCTATTGACGTGAACGTTGAAAATAGACATAAAGATGCTGATTTTATGACTCTTTTCGCCTAAAAACTGGTCTTCTATACTCTCCCCTACATAGATAACCTTACCATCGGCCGGAGCCACTATGACGCCCTCATCACCTGGTATCGTTCTCGCTGGATTACGGAAGAAGTATAAGAGGAATAGGTTAATGAGGATCAGCACGAGCGTAAGGTAACCCGGGAGGAGAAATGCAAGAATTACAGTAAGGATACAAAGAGGAATGGCAAGCAAGAGTCCTTCTCTGGCAACAGGAAATTCTCTAAACTCCAAGGTCAATCCTTTTCTCCAATCCATCCCATCATACTACGGAGTTTCTTGCCGACTACTTCAATCACGTGTTCACTATCCCGCTTCCTCAAGGCATTATAGACGGGGCGATTGGCCTGATTTTCCAGTATCCATTCCTTGGCGAACTTCCCGCTTTGTATCTCCTCCAGGACTTTTTTCATCTCTTTCCTCGTCTTCTGATTAATTATCCTTCTCCCGACCATCAGGTCTCCATACTCAGCAGTGTCGCTCACGGAGTATCTCATGAAACTGATTCCACCCTCATAGAACAAATCGACGATGAGTTTCAATTCGTGAAGACATTCAAAATAGGCTATCTCTGGCTGATACCCTGCTTCAACCAAGGTGTCGAATCCGGCCCTGACTAACTCTGAAACACCTCCACAGAGAACGGTTTGTTCGCCAAACAGATCCGTCTCGGTCTCTTCTTTAAAAGTTGTCTCAATAACTCCTGCCCTTGTTGCCCCTATCCCTTTAGCGTACGCCAGACCTGTATTCTTTGCCTTTCCGGTAAAGTCCTGGTAGATAGCCAGCAATGCCGGAACGCCAGCACCTTTCTTGTACTCTCTCCTTACCAGATGTCCTGGCCCTTTTGGAGCTATCATGATTACATCTATATTGTTAGCCGGAACAATCTGGCCAAAATGGATATTGAATCCATGAGAAAAGACCAGCGTCTTTCCTTCGGTCAAATTGGCCTTTACCTCATTTTGGTAGAGTTTTGCCTGAACGTCATCCTGAGCCAGGATTTGCACGACATCAGCCTTAGCTGATGCATCCGATGCACTGGTAGGTTTAAACTTGTCCTGTCTGGCTTTCTTATAGTTTTCTGTTCCTTCAAGTTCAGCAACTATAACCTCAAGGCCACTATCCCTCAGGTTTTGGGCCTGGGCATGTCCCTGACTACCATATCCAATAATCGCTATCTTTTTTCCCTTTAAGGTCTCTAACTTCGCATCTTTTTCATAATATATAACGGCCATGTTTCCTCCTTCTTAAAGAAGTCGTGTAGGGGCTTTTGAAAAGCTGGAAAGGCTGGTTTTCCAGGGGTCGCTTTCGGAGGAAGTCCTTGATATCTAGATTGCCTTACTCCCCCTGGATATAGCGACTTTGCCAGTCCGAACAACCTCCTTGATTCCCATGGGTGAAAGGAGGTCTATAATTGCGCGAATCTTACCTTCATCACCCGTAACTTCGATAGTGTAAGACCGGGGGGTTACGTCGACTACCTTTCCCCTAAAGATATCGATGATCCTGAGAATTTCAGCCCTTGAGGTGGGTTCAGCTTTGACCTTTATGAGGATCATTTCCCTGTCAACATACTCGCTACCGAAAAGGTCGACAACCTTGATGACATCGACGAGTTTGTTCAACTGTTTCGTTACCTGTTCTATGACCTGATCATTACCCCTGGTTACTATGGTCATCCTCGAAATTGATGGATCCAGGGTTTCAGCCACAGACAGGCTTTCGATATTGAACCCCCTGCCACTAAATAGAGTAGCCACTCTTGCCAGAACGCCAGGTTGATTAACGACTAAAGCCGATATGGTATGCTTCATGTCAAGAGTCTCCCTGTAGCATCAGACTAACAGCATCTCGCTGAGTGGGGCACCTGCTGGGACCATGGGATAAACATCCTCCTCAGGTTCTACCACAAAGTCCATAATAACTGCCTTTGGGGTGGACAGGGCTTTTTCGATCACCGGTATAACCTCTTCCGGCTTAGTAGCCCTCAAACCAACAGCTCCATAGGCGTCGGCCAGTTTCACAAAATCAGGAGAAACTGTTAGCGGCGTCTGGGAGTATTTTTTGTTGTAGAATAACCCCTGCCACTGTCGTACCATTCCCAGGTAACCGTTGTTTAAGATGGCAATCTTCACAGGCAGCTTGTATTGAGCCGCGGTGGCCAATTCCTGAATGTTCATCTGTATGCTTCCATCGCCAGCGATGTCTATGACCGTTTTTTCAGGGAAAGCAACCTGAGCTCCGATAGCTGCGGGAAATCCATAACCCATGGTGCCCAGGCCACCCGAAGTTAAAAGGGTTCGAGGCTTGGTGAAGTGATAGTACTGGGCAGTCCACATCTGATTTTGCCCTACCTCGGTAGCGATTATTGCCTCCCCTTTTGTCAATTCATAAATCTTTTCGACCACATATTGAGGTTTTATGACCTCCCCTTGTTTATAGGCCAAGGGATACGTACTTTTCCACGTCATTATCTGATCAAGCCATTCTCTCCGCATGCTTGCCCAATCCTCTTCTTCTTCGTGAATCAACTTGTTTATCTTCCTTAAGACCTCCTTTGCGTCGCCCACTATAGGGATATGAACCCTAAGGTTTTTGCTGATAGAGGTCGGGTCAATATCGATATGGATTATCTTCGCCCGGGGAGCAAACTCATCTATTTTCCCTGTCACTCGGTCATCAAAACGGGCCCCAACGGCTATTAAGAGATCGCAGTTGGTGACAGCCATATTCGCTCTATAGGTTCCATGCATCCCTAACATACCCAGTGAAAGGTCATCTACTCCGGGAAAACAGCCCAGCCCCATCAGTGTGGTAGTGACTGGAATGGAGAGAGTTCGGGCAAATGTTGTTAGCTCATCGGAGGCACTAGAAGAAATCACTCCCCCACCAGCGTAAATTAGAGGCCTATCGGCTTTCAAGATCAGTTTGACTGCCTTCTCAATCTGTCCACGGTGTCCTTTGTACGTGGGGTTGTAGCTTCTTATTTGGAGATTTTCGGGATAGTGAAATTCTGTGGAATCAGCAATAACATCTTTGGGCAGGTCAACAAGGACAGGACCAGGTCTTCCTGTTGCAGCTATATAAAATGCCTCTTTAACGGTTTTGGCCAAATCTCTTACATCTTTAACCAGATAGCTGTGTTTTGTACAGGGTCTGGTAATTCCTGTGATATCTGCCTCCTGAAAGGCATCATTACCTATGAGTTTGGTAGGCACTTGGCCCGTAAAGACAACCACCGGGACGGAATCCATGCAAGCTGTTGCAATGCCTGTAACTGTATTAGTTGCCCCCGGTCCGGAGGTCACCAGACAAACGCCGATTCTACCGGACGAACGGGCATAGCCATCTGCAGCATGGACAGCCGCCTGCTCATGCCTTACTAATATGTGCTTAATGGGGGAGTCCAATAATGCATCATAGATATCGAGAACCGCCCCGCCGGGAAAGCCAAAGATGGTGTTCACACCTTCCAATCGAAGGCTCTCTAACAGAATTTGAGCGCCTGTTTTTTTCACAATACCCCCTGCGTAGACCAAAACATAGCCTTGGAATTCAGAATTTCACCTCGAATGGTCCACTAGCGATGCTTTGACAGGATTTCTTCTATCCTATCTCTTCCTGCAAGTTTCAGTTTTTGAATTCTTTTCCTTTCGATTTCCTCTTCGGGAGTAAGATATATTTTTTTATTGTACTCCTCTAATGTTTTTTCAAATTCGATATGTTCGTCTACGTATTTCTTCAACTCTCGATCTTGTTGTACCAATCTTTCTATTAGCTTCTCATCCCTTTCGTCCATAGAACAACACCCCTATTTAACTTTAGATGTCAATAAAGGTCTCTTAGTGACCAGGCTGTCCTGTCAATAAGGCCGAACCCGGAGGTTCGGCTGCTCGGTAACGAGTTGTACTAACGCCTCAAACGCCATAAAAATTATGAGAACTGTAATATAGATAACCTAATTTGTCAACAATCAATTGACAAGAGTTAGCCAAGTCACCTCCTTTGCAAGACAACGAAGCTGTCAGGAGGCTCTTTTTTAGGAGTTTCCCGAGTTTCTCGTGAAGTATTCT
>JBDRGH010000003.1:0-62575 GCA_043818015.1 Pseudomonadota bacterium | reverse complement strand
CATAAAAGAGATTGCAGAGCTCAAAGAAAGGTATGGGATTGACTTTTTCTACTTCTCGGACGACATGTTCGGGTTGAATAAGAGATGGATGGAAGAATGGTTCAAGAGTAAGCGAATGCTTGATAAAGATTTAGGAAGGATCCCATATGGTTGTCAGACGAGGGCGGACGTAGCTACGGAGGATCTGATAGGAAATTTAAAGGAAAGTGGCTGCATCCAGCTTGACGTGGGAGTGGAGAGTGGCGATCAAGAGGTTCTGGATAAAGTTAATAAAAAAATCTCCATCCAGCAGATAAGGCAAACGTTCGAATGGTGCAGGAAATACAGACTACGGGCTTTTGGCACCTTGATGGTCAACATGCCGGGAGAGACCGAAGGGAGTATTGGGAAGACGAAATCCTTTCTGAAAGAGATCAGACCTTGCGGAGTGGCCGTCTCCGTTTGCACCCCGTATCCAGGGACCCAAATTTACGACGAATATGTCATGCCAAGATTACGGAAGGAAGAATATCATCTGCTGCAGGACGCCAGCATGAAGGGACAGGCAGGATTTCGGATGGCGGCTCATGGTCTGGCTCTGCGCAAGCTGAGGAACAGGCTCGGAAGGAAGTTTAAGGTGCTCCCTATGTTTGAGAGGATGTGGACAGCCAATCCCTTGTACTGGAAGACGGTCGCATGCTCTGGGCACAAATTTGCCTATGCATTGGCATGGATCGTCGACCTACCGAAGACATTTCTGTCTTATTGGAGACATAGATTCTAATTATGGTCCGGTGCGGTACGGTCAGGTTTGGTGTGGTAAGGTAGGGATGTAGTTTCATAGAAAAGTCTTCTTAATATGGTAGAAAGTGAGGAAAATATTAGGGGGTTACCATGCCTTTAGATGTTTTATTTATACAGCCGCCATTCTGGGGCACAACTACTCCTCCTCTGGGACTGGCTTCTCTGAAGGCAGTAGCCAACGAGGTAGGTCTGGAGACAAAATGTCTTGACCTTAATATTGAGCTGTATCAGTTTGCAGGTAGGAGATACAGGAAGTATTGGCGGCTTGCTGAGGGATACAATCATTGCGAGAATCAGAAAGACGTCCTGGATTTTTACAGGGATTTTTATTTTTTCATAATGACGTACAGGAAGAGGATTGCAGAGTGGAAGCCAAAAGAGATCTGGATCACCGTCCAGAACTCGTCTTCTCTGTTCACCTCTTTGCTGGTGAAGGAACTGAAGGGAGTCGCTGATATCTACCTGGGTGGTCCACAGATATGGGAGTTTGAGCAGGAAGGCATTGAGGTTAAAAAGAGTTTTTCTGAAATAAAGGGTTTCTATAGTGCTGAAGGAGAGTCCCTTCTTTCTTCTAAATATGATCTTGTCAAGCTTGACAAGCTTCCATTTCCAGACTATTCCGATTTCGATTTACGGAAGTACGATTATTCGGGCTCTCTGCCATTGTGGTTTAGTAGAGGTTGCATCAACAAGTGCATCTTCTGCTCTGAGAGGGGATTGCACGAAGGATTCTATAGAAATAGATCTGGAGCCAGAGTTTTTGGTGAAGTGGTTTATCAATTATCACAGCATTCAAAGGTGTTTTTCTTCCATTTTCACGACTCAGTGAGCAATGGCAACATTAAGGAGCTGAACAACTTTTGCGATCTGATGATAAAAAGTGGTCTGGGTAGTAGGGTGAAATGGAGTATGGGCAATGCCACGATCAGGAAGGAGATGCACTATCCCTTGTATAACAAGATGAGGGATGCCGGTTGCACATTTATAGGCTATGGACTGGAAACACCCGTACTAAGGCTGCTGAAGAGCATAGGCAAGAACAGTGCCGATGGAACGGATATTCCAGATATTGTGAAAGAAGCTTGGGCTGCTGGAATCAAGGTCAATCTCAACTTCATGTTTGGTCTGCCGGGAGAGACTGAACAGGATTTTGAAGAGACCTTGCAGTTCCTAAGAGACAACAGGGACTTCATCTATCAGATCAATCCGGCGCTCAACCTGTGTGGATTTTTTCCTGGGAGTGAAGGATACAGCCATCCAGAGAAGTATGGGATTGAGTTGGGAGAGACCCCGCTGCTGTGGAGCACCAGAGACAATAACTATTCTATAAGAGAAAGTCGTTTTCTTCGATTCGTCAGAGAGGCAAGAAGGCTCGGGATCAAGAATCTTTTTGGAGACGTTGAAAGGCCAGTTCAGCCGAACAAGACCAAGCTGTATTATAGAGCGAAGATCAATCTGCTTGGAGCAGAGAACCAGTCAATTCTGTGGTTCGTGGGAAGGCTCTGGTCGAATCTTTGGTTTTCACTTATCAGAAACATGAAAGGACGGATGAGGAAATGGAGCTATCTCAGGACAGGCAGGATTTTTTAAGGCAGATCAGGAAGGCGAAAGCAGTCGACAAGGTGGATGCCATCGTTGCTCTTGCGGAGGGAAAGGCGGTGCTGGATGCTGGCTTCTTGAACCACACGTTGGAAGGATATGGGAAGAGTCCTCTGCATGAGGAATTGGCAAAAGTTTCAAAGAAGCTTATTGGGATAGATTTGAATTATAAGGAAAGCACGAATCTTCCAAATTGCTTTAGAGGAGATCTGACATATCCTTTGTGGTATGGATCGAAAAAGTCTGTTGAAAGGGAGTCTTTTGATCTGATTATAGCAGCTGATCTGATCGAACATTTAGATAGTATTAGATTCTTTTTATGCAATTGTATTTATTTATTGAAGGTAAAAGGAAAATTGATCCTGACAACACCCACCCCGTTTTACATGGACAATTTCGTCTATGCCTGGCTGATGTCTGATGAGCTTGTGAATCCGGATCATGTGTGCTGGATCGATCCATTCAATATGCGAGAGCTGTTGAGAAGATATGGCTTTGAGATCAAGGAGCTTTATTGGATTAAGAGCAGATGGAACCTGGCGGCTTTTGTTGCCCAGAGAAAGGGCAGATGGTACAACCACAGGACGTCGGATTGGGAAGGAGAGAAGGCAAGGATCGAGAAAGCACTTCTCCCTTTTACCATGGCTTTCTGGATGGGCTTGCGGAAGGTTCTGACCTTATTCAGTCCTCTAAACAGATGGGCTGGGTATATGGTTGTGTGCGAAAGGAGGTAGTTTTTTTGGGGGCATTTAATTGGCAGCCACTTACTTTTTCGGAGAAAAAAGTTGTAGCCGATGAGATAGCGGAATGAGTTAAAGATATTGTGTTTATGCAAGCAAATGGAAAAATTTTAGAGGTGCTTGAGAAAATGTCTTTTTCTATTTCTGATATTGAAAGAGTAGTAATATCATATAATATTGAACTATTAGGAGCTGATCTTATTCAAATACTTGGACGTAGAAAAAGGCTATCAGGAAAGAAAATTTGAAATAAAAATAAAAGAAGAAAGTTTTTTAGTTTTTATCCTCGTTTTTGCTATTTGCTTTCTGATATCTCTAATTGCTACTCTAGTATATATGCAGTATTAGATTGCTGCTATTTAAGTCTCATGAGATAGACTATGTAATGCTGATAAGAAATAGAATATTCTATTTTGAGGATCAAATTAAATTTTTGGAAAGTTCTGAAAGATTCCATAACGGACATCTTAATATTCTGGAGTATAAAGAGCCGAATGATGTTATAAGAAAAGGAAGGGAGAAAGATGGATAGCTTTTACAAGGACAAGAGTATCTTGATTACGGGAGGCACTGGTACTTTTGGCCAGGAGTGTGCCAAAGTCTTGCAGACCATGGGGCCGAGAAGGATAGCCATCTTGAGTAGGGGTGAGGATAAACAGTATGAGATGCAGAAACGATGGCCGGATACCCATGAAGAGAAGTCAATAATGCGATATTTCATCGGCGACGTCAGGGATAAATCGAAGTTGTCTCTGGCTTTTAAAGGTATGGACCTCGTCATTCATGCGGCAGCCATGAAGCAGATTCCAATTTGCGAGTATAATCCAAGTGAAGCGGTGAAGACAAATGTACTTGGAGCACAGAACATTATCGAAGTGGCCGTTGAAAGAAAGATTGAAAGGGTGATTGCTCTTTCTTCGGATAAGGCTGTTGATCCCATTAATCTTTATGGAGCCACTAAACTGACTGCCGAAAAGTTGTTCGTCGCTGCCAATACTTTGGGGCCAAAGTTTTCCGTAGTAAGATACGGGAATGTGTTGGGCAGCAGAGGGAGTGTGTTGCCGATATTTCTGAAACAGAAAGAAGAGGGTTATTTCAGAGTGACGGACAGTAGGATGACACGGTTCTGGATAACTATTACAGATGCAGTTAAGTTTGTTCTGAATCATGCCGAGGAGATGGAAGGAGGAGAGATCTTTGTCCCGAAGATGTCCAGCAGTCCGGTTCTCTCTTTGGCACTTGCAACTAGTGACGAAACAAAGGGTTATCGGATCGATTACACAGGGATCAGGCCTGGAGAAAAGTTGCATGAAGTTCTTGTCTCTCCCAGTGAAGTCGAAAGGGCTTTTGACATGGGAGATTTCTTCATGATCTTGCCAGGCCTGAAATTTTTTGACGGAGATAGGTTTAAACCTTCTGGAGTGACGATTGGACAGTCTTACACTTCGCAGACCAATGAATGGCAAGTGACAGCTGGAGAATTGAGAAAGATGATAAGGAAGCTGATATGAACAGGATACTCTTCCTTCCCGCAAGTAGGCACTTACGATTCTATGCTAAGAGAGCTTTTCTGAGGGGGCATTGGTCCATCTTCAAGCTGGTGGATCTTAAGGACGGCTGGCAGATGCTCGACTTCGAAGACCTTGTCAAGATGGAGAAGGAGTATTGGCCTCGCTTTTATGGACATTATGGGAAGTGGGTGAGATATTTTAGAGAGAAAAAGAGGATTGATTTTCTGGTGATAGAAAGGGAATCGAATATAGAGATAAATGCCGCTGTCCTGGCTGCTCAAAAGTTTGGCATTCCAGTGAGCTATGTCATGCACGGCTGCGACATTTTCCATCATTCGGATCGCAAAGGGCTCGTCGATGATTATGAGTATTTATATATCCCCAATGAATTCAACAGGAGGTATTTCCGTGAATTTGGAGGGAGGGCAGAGATAAGGAAGTTCAACAGACATCTGCCAAAAAAAACCACGTTTTCTCCTGGACAGAGGATTAAGAAGCTCTTGTATATTCCGATGTTCAACCATCCTTCTGACCGTGTGCACGTTTCTGGATGCTTGCTCAGCAACGAGGAGAGGCATGTGTACAATTTGGCATTTTGGGAGACGTTCGTCTCCTCCGGATGCAGAGTTACCTGGTGCCATGATCCACGGCTGGATCGAGAGAAGCCAAATCTGATGGTGAGGCATTTTGAATCGGAAACGTCGGACATGAAGAGGATGAGATGGGTGAAGAGAAGTAAGCAGAAATATTTTAGAGAGGCTGATGCGATAGTGGTCGATGTCGGATCGACAGCCTTCTTTGAGGCAATAGGAGCAGGAAAGCCGGTCTTGTGCCTGTATCATGAGAAGAGCATCCCTCTGAAGGTGGGAGTCAAGGATCTTTTTGGCAACTGTCTGCAATCTTTTTCTACAGTCGAAGAGGGAGTGCTTAAGCTGAAATGCTTTTTACAGAGTGGACGGCTTTTTGAAGATTATACACCTCATGATTTTCTTGCTCAGGAGCTTGAGAATCCAAACGAGTCTTTAATTTGGGAGGAAAAGAGATGACAAAGGGGCAAAAAAATAATTTGATGAAGAAAGTTATGAGTGGAATGATTATTGTCCTTGCTTTGCTGGCTGGCATCTGGGCGGTAGATGCTCACTTTGTAACTAAGGAGTACCACGAGCTGTGCATGGACAAGACAACCAAAGCGATCCAGGGTATCCAGAAGCAGACGCAGATTCAGAGGACCTACGACAAGCTTTATTATTGGCAAAAGATGGAGATGGAGATCAGGCTGATGCTGGCTAAATATCCGGACGATCCAGGTCTGCTGGAGAAACTCAATAAAACGCTTTTAGAGATCGGGAAAGCTGAGGCAGAGCTTAAGCGATTACAGTCAATTCAATAGTTAACATTCTATCCATTAGAGGAGGGTAATTATGAACCTGGCGATCATACCGGCCAAGAGATACAGCAGCAGGTGTCTAAATAAGAACACGAGGGATTTTTTGGGCAGGCCGATCGTGGAATGGACCATCGAGGCTGCCAAACAGAGCGGCTGCTTCGATGTCATCTTGCTTTATTCTAATATCGAAGAATGGGAAATGTATACAGAGAGCAATGTCCTTTGGTGGCACAACTCTATGGCAAAGAACAGATGCACCCTTGTTCAGGTATGTGAGCACATCTTGGGTAAAGAAGTTTTGGGAAAGTTCGACAACTTTTGCTGCTTGTATGTGACCGCTCCCATGAGGACGGCTGCGGACATCGAGATGGCATACAGGCACATGCTGAGGATGGGGTTTGAAGGGGTGATGGGAGTTACCAAATTCGTACAGCCATGGTGGCAGGCTCTCTATAAGAACAAAATGAATATGTGGAAGCCAGAGAGTATGAAGTTATTCGATCTTAGGGAAGAGCAGCTGATAGAGGCTGTAGGCCTGAGAGTTGTCGGAAATGGCTCTATGTACTGGGCGAAGGTGGGTGCTTTTCTGGAGCAGAAGACCTGGTATCTCAATGAATTGGGAGTCTTACAGATGCCATATGAACGATCAATCGACATAAACACAGAGGTTGATTTTGAATTGGCAGAATTTTTTGCGAGGAAACTTTTAGAAAAAGGAGGGATAAAATAAAGAAATAAACCATGATGAAAATGAAATTCAAAAAGGAGACATAAATTAATAATAATTTTTAATAGAGGAGAGATAGAATGAAACTTTTATTTGTGGGTGCACATCCGGCTGATTTGATCGACCTGGCTGCTGGCACCATAGCCAACCACATCGAAGCTGGAGATGAAGTCTTTATTATGGCAGTGACTTTAGGTGTTTTTTCTCATCCATTATCAAAAGAGCAGATGTCAAACATAGGTGAGTTTGAGAGAGCTAAAATAGATGAGTGCCAGGATGCATTGGACGTCCTCGATGTGAAAAAAGAGAACAGATCTTTTCTCGGCTTTGATGATGGAATCTTTTTTGATCCTGGAATCCTGCACAGAAAGCCAATAGCAGAAATCATCAGCAAGGTTCGACCAGACGTTCTTGTCACCCATCATCCGGCAGAAAGCCATCATCCAGACCATTCCTACATAGGACAGCAGAGCATGGAGGCTTCGGTGGCTGCTGGAAGGTATGTCGAGATGGAGGGTTTTGAGCCTTGTCGAGTCTCGAACGTGTTCTTCTATGGCTACCAGTTCCATCCGAACATGGTGAAGTTGGGTAGGAACGTGGTGCCTCCAGACGTGGTCGTGGACATTACGAAAGTGATAGAGAAGAAGGCAGTGGCGTTCATATCGATGCCGAGTCAGTACAACACCAAGGACGTGGTGTGGTCGCGGCTCAATTCCATGGAGAAAGAGTGGGGCAGG
This sequence comes from Pseudomonadota bacterium, assembly GCA_043818015.1. Taxonomy (GTDB): domain Bacteria; phylum Desulfobacterota; class UBA8473; order UBA8473; family UBA8473; genus JBDRGH01. The sequence goes on along the minus strand of JBDRGH010000003.1, from coordinate 55,091 downwards.
CAGTATGGCTTTGAGTACGCAGAGACATTTATCAGCTATCAGCCGTGTAGGACCACTTTGCTGCCAGACTTCGGCTCTTCTGATTTTCAGTCCTTGCTGAGGAGGCAGGCAAAGAAGTAAAAATGTTTTAAAAATCGATAAAAATAAGTTATAATCTAAATAAGAGGAGATGATGACGTCAGAGCAAGAAGCAAGGCTTTTCAAGTATCCTAAGGTCTATCTCAGGTGGAAGGAGAAGGCGGACAAGATGGGATACAGCACGGTGACCGGAATGTTCCAAGACCTGTACGATGGCGGCCGTAGCGTCTATGACATAGCCAATCTGGTGGGAATCACCCAGATGGGAGTCTGGAAGATGATGAAGCGGCTGAAGATTACAATGAGGCTGCCAGCGGTGGAGAGGCCCGAGATGCTCTACATTGATGGCAAAAACAAGATGGGAGATCTGTGATGAGACCAATACAACCTGTTTTTACTGATGATGAGGGAATTGCACGTTTTAAGGAGAACGCAATTGTCAGATTTTTGCTGAATGCCGGTTCATATGACTTGAACCAAATTGTAAATATGCCTTTTTCGGATGAGGATCGGGAGCAGTTTGCCATGCTCATCGGCTATTCCCTCAGTGGATTCTCGGAGCTTCCGTATGTCTCTGAGGAGGTGTATGAGAGGGCTGAAAAGCAACTAGAAAACGCAAAGAGCGATGTAATAATAAAAACGGACTTTAGTAAGCAAGGAGCGAAAGATATAAAAAGGATCACAAAGGAATATCTAGAAAGTGAAGAAGGGAAGAAGCAAGTCTGTTTAATTGTTCAAAAGGAAGCTAATAGGCAATGGGTTAAAAATAGGCCATTTATAGGATGAAAATACTACTCATTAATCCTCCGGTTAGGACATGGGCTCCTCCCAACTGCTTTCCGCAGGGCCTGGGATACATAGCCCAGGTACTGGAGAAGGATCATGATGTCGAAATATTGGATATCAATGCTCATAGATATTCAGAGGATCAAGTAATTTCTAAGCTCTATTCTCTGGAATATGATGCTGTGGGCGTCACAGGACTGATTACAAACTATGCTTATGTGAAATGGCTTATTAAGGAGATTAAAGGATATAATACGGACATTCCTATCATAGTTGGCGGCGTCCTTGGGAGCAGTATTCCTGAGATCATGCTCCGAAAGGCAGGAGCTGACGTTTGTGTCATTGGAGAGGGAGAGGTGACTGCTTTAGATTTATTTTACGAATTGGAACAAAAGAAAACAAGGTTCATGACTCCGGGGATTGTCTATAGAAGGGGCGAAGAAATTATTTCAACAGACAAAAGATACCCAATTAAAGATATCAACAAACTGCCATTGCCGGCATATGATCTCTTTCCGACAGAGATCTATGCCAACAATCCGGTGGGAAGCACAATCAACAAGGCAAAGTGGACTGATGGAAAGGCAGAAAAAGTGCCAAAGTCCATGAACATACTCAGTAGCAGGGGCTGTCCTTTCAATTGTTTGAGAGGAGATACTCTTCTTGATACTCCAGATGGGAAGAAGAAAATAGAAGATTTGGTAGGGCAGACTCCTTTGATCCTTACTCGTAATCCAAAAACAAAGAGAATAGTTTATATTAAGCCTAAAGCTATTTTTAAAACAAGAAAAGATGCAGAGCTAGTAAGAGTTCATTTTACTGATGGGAGTCATATTGATTGCACTTCAGACCATAGATTTATGGTTTTGCAATATAAAAACCAATTTCAGCCAAGGAAAGAATGGGAAGTTGAAGCTCAAAATCTTCAGCCAGGCCAGAGTGTGGTGGCTTGCAAATACCCAGGCCAATTACGAGGAGCCAGAACTATGATGGAAAGGCTTCTTGGGAGAGAGCTTAGGAAGGGAGAAGAAATTCATCATATTGATGAAAATAAGAAGAACTACCTCCCTACTAATTTAAAGCTGTGTTCAAACCATAAAGAGCATATACTACAGCATTCTGGGTTTAGTGAGAAGTGGAAAGGAGAGAAAAATCCTGTCTTTAAGCTATCTCCACAGGAAAGGGCTGAAAGAGCTAAAGAGAGGAATTTGGGTAAAAAAAGAACTCCTGAACAAAAAGAAAATTATAGACTTAGTAAATTAGGAGAGAGCAATCCTAACTATGGTAAAAGAGGAGAGGAGAGTCCTTTATATGGAATAGAACGTTCTGTAGAGGTTAAAAAGAAGATCTCAAATAAACTTAAAGGCAGAATAATAACTAAAGAATGGGCTGAAAAAGTAGGAAAAAGTAATTTAGGAAAGAAACGTACTGAGGAGCATAAAGCAAACTATAGAGCTGGCTGGATAAAAAGAAAGCAAGGGCAGATTAAGCAAAGTAATCATAAGGTTAAATCAATTGAAAAACTTTCGGAGAAAGAGGATGTTTATTGCATGTCAATTCCTGGGTATGATTGGTTTTTTGCTAATGATATTCTTGTCCATAATTGTTTTTTCTGCTATCACGACTATATGGGAACTAAGTATAGATATAGGGATGCTCAGTCGCTGTTTAATGAGATTGTCTATCTGTATGAAAATTATAGAGTTGAGCACATTCTGATGGGGGACGACATTTTCATAACCAATAAAAAGAATGTGAAAGAGTTTTGTGAGTTGATGGTGTTCTCCGGAATGAACAAGATAGTTAGCTGGGAATGTGGTGCTAGGGTTGATACTGTGGGCAGAAAGATATTAGGACTTTGTAAAGATGCTGGTTGCGTTCTTGTCGGGTATGGAGTTGAATCAGGAAGTCAAAAGATACTTGACAGATTGAATAAGAGGACAACTGTGGAAAAGTGTCACGAAGCAGTTGAGATGTCCCAGGACATATTTGGAGATTGTGAGGCAACGTTTATCATAGGAACTCCAGGAGAGACCCGAGAGACGCTTCAAGAGACAGTTGCCTTCTGCAAGCAGCACAATCTGCCTCCCCATGCCATCTTCTTTCTGACGCCATACCCAGGCACTCCTTTGTGGAAGTGGATGAGGATGCAAGGTTATTTCGGCTCTTCTGAAAGGAGGCTGGATGAAGAGGAGGACCTCTGTTTAAGGCTGTCTGACAACGAGCAGGGCGAAAGCTTGCTTGTTAACTTCACTGATTTTTCAGATGAGGAACTTATAGGTTTAAAGAAAGAGATGGTGGAGGATTTGAATGCTTGGAATAAGATCAACCATTGAGTATCCATTGGCTAAATTGGGCTTACTGCTAGAATAAAGTGTGAGCTTGGCTGGATAAGGCAAGGCAAGGCAGGGATTATATAAAGGATGAAAAATAAAATTCACTATTATACAGACAATCTTCGCTGTGGTGGCTCTGAGCAAATGCTCACTTGCCTATTTGCGAGTGCTCTTATAAAGGAGAATTTTCAGATTTCTTTTAGTTTTGCCTATCGAGAGGAGTTTGAGCGTGTCATGCTTTGGTGGTGGAATATAGCCGGTGCTGAGTGCCCTTATTTTCCGTTAAAATTGCTCAGTTCTAGATTTTATGGGAATAAGCTTTTTCGCATGGTTAAATATGTTTGTGTGCCTTTTGATGCAATAAAGATCTATAAACTGCTGAAGCAGATAAGACCAGAGATTCTTGTGATAAATAGCGGAGGATATCCAGGGCCGATAAGCTGTCAAGCAGCTGTGCTGGCAGGCAGGATGGCAAAGGTGAAAAAGGTGGTTTACTTCATCAACAATCTCCCGAAAAAGAGGAACTTCATCCAGAGGCTGATCGAGAAGCCGATGGACAATTTCGTGAGCCAGGAGGTGGATGTGATGCTGTCGGCTTCTCATGCGGTGAGCCGCGAAATCAAAGAGCTTTTTTGGCATCGTGCTCCTGCATTCAGAGTCATGCCAAACACCATTCACAGCCAGCTTCTGGTGGACAGGGAGAAAGTCAGGAAAAGTTTGGGAGTGCTTCCAGAGGACGTCTTGATTGTCTGTGTGGGCGTGTTTGAAAAGAGAAAGGGACAGACCTACTTATTGAAAGCGTTCAGAGAGTTGGTCCAGAAGCACGGGAATGGTGTGGTTTTGCTGCTGGTGGGAGAAGGGAAAGAAGAGCTGGCTCTCATGGTGGAGTCTATTGATATAAGGCCGGTCTTTTTCAGAAAGAACGTCAAGGACGGCTATTCCTACATCAATGCCTGCGACATCTATGTTCAGCCATCCATCGCTCACGAGGACTTCCCGATCCTTGTCTTGCAGGCGATGAGTCTCGGCAAGCCTATCGTCGGGACCAAAGTGGCTGGGATGGCTGAACAGATTGTGGATTGGATGAATGGCCTTCTTGTCGAGCCAGGAGAGGTGAAGCAGTTGAGAGACTGCATTGACTATCTGATCGAGAAAAAGGCATCTAGGCAGAGGATGGGCATGAACTCCCAGCGGATCTTTGAGGAGCATTATTCCTACGACAGAACAATGAAAAGGTATGTGAAATTCTACAAGGAGCTGTTGGAATGAAACCAAAAGTTAGTATCATAATGCCGGTATATAATGGAGCCAAATACATAGGAGATGCTATCGATTCCGTGGTGAAGCAGACATATGAGCATTGGGAGCTGATCGTCATAGACGATGCCTCTACTGATGAGACTCCGGACATCATAAAAAGCTGGGAGAAATGGATAAATAGCAAACAGTTTGACAGCAATCTGATCTTGTGGTCTTTGCGAAAGAATAGTGGCTCTCCAGTTGCTCCGAGGAATGCAGGTCTTGGTCTGGTAAAAGGGAAATATACTGCTTTTCTGGACTCTGATGATTTTTGGTCAAGGGAGAAGCTGGAAAGACAGGTTAAATTTATGGAGTGGTTGGGTGTCGGGATAAGTTATCATGATCTATTATTGATAAATGGCAGGAAGGAAAAGTGGTCTCAGTTGTCAAAACCTTTCAACGGCAACTGCTTTCGACTTTTGCTCTTCAAGAACTTTATTCCAAATAGCTCCGTTATGGTGAGGACTGATCTGATCAAGAAGTATAGATATGATGCTCGCCTCACTATCTCACATGACTGGGATCTGCTACTCAAGCTGGCCCATGAAACAGAAGTGGGCTATATTCCTTTCCCTTTGGGCTTTCTGAGAATGCATGAGGGGAGTGTCATCTCTAAGGTTAGACGAAGGAGAAAGGAGAGCAGAGAGGTCGTAAGGAGATGGAAGGATCAGGTGCCTCTGTACTGGTATCTGATCTGTCTTTTTAGGTATTATCTGGTTGAAACATATGATATTATCTATTGAGGGAGAGTAAGGTGGATTTTGACACACAAAAGAATGATAAAGTGTTGGTGTATTATGATGGTAAATTAGGTCGGGCAAGTGAGGGCATTGTAAAAATGCGTAGGGGTTTTGCTTTTCTTGTAGAGTTTATTCAATGGGAAGAACCACAAACAACCCCTGTGCAATGCTGGTTTGTTCATATATCTCCAGAGGCATTTGGGGGGTATCTTCACGTTAAAGATAGCCTTATGCGTCTACTTGTTGGTACGCTGGGAGACTGGTATTCTGTGTTTTCAATCCATGAGCAGCACTGATGCTTTTGGGAGAGTAGGTTAAAACAGCAAAGATTAGCTTAGGATACTTGGAGAAACTTGCAACTTTAAAAGAAATTACCTTTGAGATGCACGAGAGCTTAATAAGGAAAAGGAAATTTCTTGTCGATAAGGTGAAGAGGAGTGATTCAATTTTAAGCAGACCGATAAAGAAAAAATAAAAGGATAAAGATGGGACATTTTTTATTTATTGTAATGCATATAATGGCTATTGCATTTGGTTTTATCTTGCTGTTTATAACGATTCCTTTACACATTATTTATGCTTGTGTTCATGGCAAAAAGAAGGCCCTTTTGAAAGGGTATAGGCGAGATTAGGGTATGGTAAGGTGAGGTGGGATATGGAAAGGAAACATCATATAGAAATAATTGCAGAATTAGGAATCAATCACTGTGGTGATGCTTCCTTACTTCGAGACATGATCCACAAGGCTGCGGAATGCAAGGCCGACACGGTGAAGATCCAGCTGTACGATCCGAAGACTGTTTTCGGGGACCCTCCTATAGAGCCTGAAAAGTTTTCAAAGCTGGAATGGGAGGCCATATATGCCGCAAGGCTAGGCAGGAGGCAGGTGTTCTGGATAAAGTCTGAATGCGAGAGGGCTGGCATTGACTTCCTTGCATCGGTGAGTGATCTTGAGAGGCTGGGCTGGCTCGATGACGTTGGGGTGGACAGGTACAAGATAGCCAGTGACGATGCTTTAAATGAAGAGCTTTGTAAAGCTATAATAACTAAAGGAAAGCCTATAATTGTTAGTGATGGATATATATATTCATTTGACTTCAAACCAGATTATTTACATTTTAAGAAAGGAATTGATTTATTTAATAAAGAGGAAATTAGTTGGTTATATTGTATTTCCGAATATCCTGTAAAACCATCTAAATTGCATTTCTTTGAGTGTATACAAACTTTTAAAGGGATCAATTTGACAAAGCGTGAAATAAAAGAGAGTAAAACTTCAGTAGAGGTTAATATTGGAGGGGAGTATGAAGAATTAGAAATTTCTCCGATTAAAAGTATATTTGAGAATTCATATATAGGCTTCTCCGATCACACGATCGGGATAACAGCGGCAGTGGTGGCTATGTCTCTTGGCGCCAGAATCATTGAGAAACATTTCACCTTAGATAAAACTCTTCCTGGACCAGATCAAGTATGCAGTATTGATCCAGAGGAGTTGAAACAATTATGTAAAATGAGAGATGATATTGAAGAGATTCTCTACAAGAAGGACAAGGAGTCAGCATGAACAAGCTTAATTCCCAGATCCTGGAAGAGATAAAGAAAGATGTTGTGTTGTGTCTTGAAGAAGGTACTTTTCTCATCTTGATAACAAGAAAAGTCGGAGAAGAAAATCGATTTAGTGTCAAGAATTATCGCAGGGGATGGAATCTCGATGAATGTGCCGTGATATTAAAAGCAGCTAACGAGGGTCTGGAAAAGCCGCAAGTCACCGAAGAGTTCACAGAACAGGGAAAGCAGATGGTCTTCACAATACCAGTAGAGGTAAAGTTAGGATGATCAAGCTCAGACTGATAATAGAAGAAGATAGGGAGCTACTTTTTGGGTGGCGGAACCTGCCGGAGATCATCGAGAACTCTTTGTCTCAAAAAGGAGTGTCTTGGGAGGAGCATGATCATTGGTTTTCAAAATGTTTGTCTGAAATGTTCTTCTCTTGTTTGCCATTCATAATCGTCTATAAAAGAAAGTTAATAGGCCATATCAGATTTGAGAAAAGAAACGATGCTCTCTGCGAAGTTCATATTTATTTACTTGGGAAATACAGAGATAGAAAGCTTGGTTCTGAAGCATTAGAACAAGGAATTGAAGAAGTAAAAAAAGTTTGGCCAGGCATTGTTAGAATCAAAGCTTGTGTACAAGAGGATAGCTATGAAGGGGCAAATTTTTTTATGGAGCATAACTTTTTAGCAGAGAATGCGGAATATGAAAAATGTTGGGTGTTTTTTCGACTACTTAATAGATAAGCATGGCCATTCGATCCAAGCCTTGGACTATGGCTCCAAGGAATCGCAGGAGTTGAAGTTCAAGATGATCTCCGAGGCCACAGACTTTAACTATAAATCCGTGCTTGACATAGGTTGTGGCTTCTGCGATCTGAAGGATTATCTGGATGATTATTTTGCCAGCATCGATTATCTAGGGGTGGATGTCTCCGAAAAAGTGGTTGAAAAAGTCGAAAAAGAGAAGATGGAAATAAATGTCCTGCAAGGTACTTGGCCTATGCCTATTGCAATGCACGACATTATCATCATGAATGGCGTCTTATACCTTTATCCTTTCCGAGAGGCTTTGAAACTGATAGAAGAAGCCTGGCTGGTTACGCGAGAACTTCTGATATTCGACTGCCTGAGTGCAGAGTCCCTTATTCCTGACGGCAAGGGTGAATATCATTTCGATGCTGGTAAGATACTGTCTTTTGTCTTTCTGTTGACGCCATACATTTGTCTGAGACACGATACTTCTAAAAACTTTTTTATGATGCATCTATATAGAAATGGAAAAGAAAACAGAAGATAAAAAATCCAGATGGTTAAAACAAAGAAAGAAAAAAGCCATAAGAAAGCAAATAAAAAAGGCATATTTAGCCTATGTAAAAGTGATGGCATCTCATGATGTATTTTGGCTGATAAAGACAGCAAGAATTTGTACTATAGCTGGCCTCTTTCACACCAACTGTTCTGCTATTATTTCTGCAAACGAAGTGTCTGGGGAAAAGAAGGAAGAACAAAGATGGACGAGTTTACTAAGGAAGTGGTGATAACTGCTTTGAAGAACATGTTCAAAAGCACTTATTTCAGCATCTGTACTATAGACAAGTGCTTGAAGTTGACTTCCTTTGTGCCAGATGCTCATGATTATGAAGCATTGAGTGCTCTGCACTGCATAAATTGGATGGGCATGTCTCCTGAACTGTGTCAAGAGGCCTTCAACAAAACAGTTAGCATGTTCCAATCAGAGAGCTTGGATCTTGGATTGCTGGACATGTTATTCGATGAGAAAAAGGGACGGTTTGAGATAAAGCAGACCAAAAGAAGAGTCTTTGGGCTGCTTAAATGACGGAAAAGATTGTCTTTAAATTGAGTGAGAAGGATAAACTCAATAATCACATATCAGAAGAAGTATGGCTGCTGTCCTAAAAACAGGAGGCCTTTGTTGAAGACTTTGGAACTGGAGAATTGGTTCATATTCAAAAGAGGAATAAAAAATGACTAAGATAATATCCATACACCAGCCAGCCTATATTCCTTGGCTTGGATATTTTCATAAGATGTCTGTTGCAGATATTTTTGTCATACTGAATACGGTCCAGTTTGAAAAGAACAGCTTCATTAATCGCAACAGGATCCTCCAGCCTGACGGAAGGGAGATGTGGCTGACGATTCCTGCCTTGACCAAAGCCGATTCCAAGCAGCAGATCAGCAAGGTTCTGGTGGATGAAAGGGTGAACTGGCTGGATAAGCATCTCCGCTCGATTAGCCTGTGCTATTCCAAGTCTCCTTACTGGGACAAGCCCGAACACGGGCATGCGATGAGGGAGATGTTCAGATTGATGCGTGTGTTCGATTGGAAGGACTTGGACGCCAATCTGGAGTTCTCTTCCGTTTATCTGGGCAAGATGCTTGGGATAGATTCTGAGATCAAGAAGAGCTCCGCTTATGATCCGCCTCTCATCGGGACGAAGAGCGATCTGGTTTTGGAGATCTGTCAGAGAGAGAAGGCGGACATCTATTTCAGTGGAACGTTAGGGAAAGGCTATCTGGAGGAAAAGAAGTTTGAGAAGGCGGGAATAAAGATCGCGTATCAGGATTACCAGCATCCAGCATATGGACAGCATCAGTTGAAGACTTCTGGAGAATTTCATGCGCACATGAGCGTGGTGGATCTGGCCTTGAACCACGGGCCGAGAAGCCTGGAGATTCTGACGGAAAACAATGTGGGTAAAAAAGAGATGAAGAGCGGAAAGAATCAATCTTAACTCTGATGCGGAAGTCATTTACTGTCCTGCATGCCAGAAGTATAAAAGGATTAAATCTGGTGTTTATAAGATAAAGCTTGCTGTTAATGACGAGAGTAAGAATTGTCAGTACAAGGTCAGCTTGTATTCTTATTATATGGTAATCTGTAAGGACTGCAAGAAAAAAATTTTTGATAAGCCGAAAAAGGTAAGGAAGCACTCAAGTTTTTGTCAAAAGGTATGAAGGAGTTAGATTCGATGTTCAAGATGTTCGTGATAGTCGCCCATCCGGACGACGAGATCGGCTGCGGAGGGACGATGGCGAAGTATTCCGAGGAATACGAAATCTCTTGCCTCATCCTTGGAGAGGGAGAGATGAGTCGGGATGGCGCCAGTTACGACGTGGTGGCCGATCTGAAACGTCAGAGCAGGAAAGCGGCAAGGATACTCGGGATCAAGAACCTGTCTTTTAAGGACTTTCCCGACAACAGCTTCGATTCCGGACCCATGCTCTCCATCGTCAAAGCCATCGAGCGATGGGTGGGAGCTTTGGGGCCTCCTGACTACGTCTTCACCCACTTCCAAAGGGACCTCAACGTAGACCACCAGATGACTTCCCAAGCTGTGCAGACCGTCTTCAGGCCGGAGGCATTTCCCGACTGCAAGGGCCTGTTCTTCTTCGAGATGCCGTCCTCCACGGACAGGTTCTGCTCCGAGCGCCTCTTCCATCCGACGATGTACGTGGACATCGAGGACACCCTGCCGATGAAGTTGCAAGCCTTCGAATGTTATGAAGGGGAAGCCAAAGGGCCTCCGCATCCCAGGTCAGTCAAAGGGATGCTGGATCTGGCCGGCTATAGGGGGAGCTGCATAGGCTTCAGTGCGGCAGAGGCGTTCGAGATCGGATACGTCAAGGGATTCTTGTAGAAAGAGAGGACGGAACAAATGGTCGACGGGACGGCACGATAGATGGCGGATGAACTCGAAGGCAAGCAGATCTTCCTTGAGATGGACGTCCGCCTTTTTCCTCAGCTGTGGTGGATGCTGCTCCGGGAGACGGTGAACGACTATATGCAGTTCGATGAGGGGCACGGAAGGCACAGGCAGGCAGCCGACTGGCTGTTCATGGAAGAAGAGGAGAGGAAGATGCGGGAGGACGTGATCAGCTTCTACCTGGTGTCGAAGGCCTTCAACATCCACAGGGACAAGTTCAGGTTCTTGCTCCAGAGGCTGAAGGACAAGGGCAGGGAGGAGCAGGAAAGGGATCCGAGAGGGCGGAAGACGGGCTATCTGCACGACAGCAGCATAGAGGAGCTGATAAGGCTCTCCCAGATCCGCGACGACGGGGATCTCGATCTGCCGTAAACGGTTCAAAAATGATCCGCAAATGAGATGCAACAAAATCATGCCAGGATTGTAATATGGAAAGAAGGTCTTTAGAAATCAAAAAGCCGGTGAAGGGAAGGGGCAGTCCGTCGCTCGATTCTTACACGGACCCGGACCAGTTGACCACCAGGCAGAAGGAGTTTTGCGATTACGTCTGCGGCGGGATACCCAAGTATGATGCCGGCAGGTTGATGGACCCTTTGGCCGGCGAGCAGCAGGTCGACAGGTGGCTGGAGAACGAGGCGATCAAGGGGTACATCCTGCAGAAGGGGCGGTTCGATCAGTCCGGCGAGAACCAGGCGCTCTACACGGCTCTTGAGAAGGAGGTCCTGATAGACGCGATAAAGAAGGCAAAGACCGGAGACGTCGATGCTGCGATACGCAGGGGCATGATAGAGAGGCTGCAGACGAAGCTCGGTTTGAAACCCAAGGAAGAGCGCCCGCCTGAAGAGGCGGGAAAGAAAGGCGGGAGCACGATGGGCGATTGGCTGAGGAAGCAGGCGGAGGAAGAAGGGAAGAAGAAATGAGCGTCTGGGAGGGAGCGGCTTTGAGATGACGAGACGGCTGACCCCGGAGACAGATTATGGGACGTACAGGTGCGGAGATAGGAACAGGAACGCGAAGCTGACGGAAGATGAAGTGAGATTGATCAGGACGCTGTTGAGGTTTGGAAACCTTCAGAGAACGATAGCAGAGGTGTTCGGCGTGAGCCAGAACACGGTCAGTAGGATCGGAAACGGAACGTCGTGGAAGTGGCTGACGTGAAAAAGGTCATGGCAGAGCCGACGACAAAGGTTGTGGAGATACGGAAACGCCGAGCGACGAAGGAGGCTCTGAAAGCTTTGGCCGAATTCAAAAGGACTGGGAGCAGAGAGGGGTTCAAAGAGCGGGAAGAAAGACACAGAGAGAAGATGAAAAAGGCACAAGAAGACCATGCTCAGCCACAGAGCAAGACAACGAGAAAAGAAGTTGAGGCGGTGAGGGAAGTATGGGGGGAGTGAAGATTCGATGGAGGGAAGTATGGGGGAAGTAAAGATCCGATGGAGGGAAGTACTAAAAACGGCGTCAATGAGGCAGCGGACTCTGTGTCCATGGGATGGTGGGACCATGAGGAGTTGCGACTGCCAGGCTGCCATGACACCTGCCTAACACATTGACAACACTAAGGATATTCAACCAAAGAGAGGGGCTGCCATTGCCATACTGCTGTCTGCCACCAAAGGTTTACGCTGAATGGTCTCTTACGCCCATCTTTGGTTGGTTGCATCATCCAGTCACAGACTTGCATCGGAAAGAGCGGCCGTGCCCTTGTCGGAGACCGACCGCATGGCTTGGGGCCTGTTCTGCTTGCCTGCATACGACGCGAGAAGGTGCGACGGGAGGTGGAAAGGATCAAGGGAAAGGAGGCAAGGACGCTCATCGGAGAAGAAGAGATAAGGTTCACCGACGGTTGGAAGATGGGCGCAGCCCCATGGCATCTTAGACGGTGGCGTTGGCTGAAGACCTGGTGCCTGTTGAAATGCAGCAGGAAGGAGGTGCGAGGATGGATAAGATGGGAGGGGTTGTCGGAAAGGCATTAAAAGGCATTGATCTTGAGGAGCTGGGATCCAAGGACGGCTGGCGGGGGACTTCGGCAGGCGCAGAGTTCGGCAAGAGGAAGAAGGGGGAGCTGCTGGAAGCTTTGCGGGGCTGCTTGGCAGATTCCAAAAGCATCAGCCTGTGGGGGCATGCAAAGGGCCGGCTACATTTGAATTTTTTGAGATCGAGAGATGGGGGTAGGGGGGAACCAAAATTCCTGTTTTCTGATTTACAGCTCCTATACGGCAATTCCAGAAAATTATAGCAAAATATTTACAGCAGTGGCAAGCATCAGGAACCGACAGTTTTTTAACAAAGCACAAAAAGTTATATAATTCACAGAATGAATTATATAAAAACGGAGGTCAACCCGAACGGATGAACGTGGGCAGCCTGCCGGCATCATTCGACGAAAGCCTGCGGCCCGAGGATTGCTTCTCGAAGGCTTTCACCCATTGCATCGAAAACCAGCAGCAGATCGATGAGGACGAATTCCACAACCTCATAACTTTGTGGGATGCCTACAAGAAAAACCACAAGATTGAGGCGGAGAAGATCGACTACGGCCTGTTCGTGAGGCTCGTCGACGTCGGCATCCATAACGAGGAAGTCCTGTGGTGGTACATATGGGAGTATCTCGGATGGAAGATCCCGAGGAAGAGGCTCTGCGGGGACCACGGGCCCGGACACGGCTGCAGGTCGCCGTTCGACTACGTTGCCGACATGTTCTTCGAGAGGGTCGGGGACTGCATCGTCTTCGCCAACAGGACGGGGGGCAAGACGCTCAACACCGCCATACTGAACCATCTCGACATGCTGTTCAAGGAGGACTGCGAGATCGCTTCCGCAGGGGCGACCAGGGACCAGGCGGACAGGATGTACGCCTACTTCACCAAGCTCCACAGGACCAGGGAGCTGAAGGCCCTCCTGCGGAAGGACCCGACGCGGTCCGCCAGCACGTACGGGAACGAGTCCATGCTGAGCGTCATCACCGGGAGCGTCAAGGGCCTGAACAGCCCCCATCCCAACAAGGCGCGCATCGATGAGGTGGAGCTGATGGACTGGGAGGTCCTGCAGGAGAGCTTTTCCATGACGATGAGCAAGGAGGACATCACCGCCCAGCAGGTGTTCCTTTCAACAAGGAAGTACGACGTCGGGACCTTCCAGAGGCTCTTGGACGAGTCCAGGGAGAACAATACCTCCGTCTATGCCTGGTGCATCTGGGAGGTGATCGAGAGGTGTGATAGGAAGTGCAAGGGGGACCCGAAGCACGGGGACTGCCCGCTGTGGAAATACTGCAAGGGCCTTGCCCACAATGCCGATGGCTTCTACAAGGTCTCGGACGTGGTCAGGAAGTACGAGACGATGAGCGAGGACACGTTCGAGACGCAGTGGCTCAACAAGAGGCCGAGCAGGGAGGTCCAGGTGTACGGGAAGGAGTACGACGAGGACTTTCACAGGATCGAACGGATCGGACCGTCCGGCGACGGCCTGCTCATCGTGAGCGGCATCGACTTCGGCTCCTCTCCGGGACACCCCTTCGTCTACAGCAAGTATCGTGCGGACGTCGCGGCTCTGCAGCGCGCCGTAAACGACAGCCACGGAGCATACGACCCCGAGGTCCTGCAGGGGGGCATCCTGAACATGGCTCTGATCACGTTCTATCTTTTCTACGAGTACAGGTCTGCCGGGGACACCATGGCGGACCATGCGGAGAAGATCCGCAGGAGTCCGGGATACGTGGAGGGGGAGCTGATCTTTGCCGACCCGTCCGCGAAGCAGGCTAGGATCGACCTGGAGCAGCTCTACAACATCGCGACGCTCCCTGCCGACAACGCCGTCGAGGACGGCATTGACATGATGCGTCTGCATCTGAGGAGGGAGGGGGGCGAGGCCCATTATTACATCGTCAAGGGTTACGAGGACTGGGACAATCCGGAGCTGAAGGGCACCGATTGGGAGTTCAACAACTACAAGTATCCCCGCTCTCTGGAGGGAAAGGTCGTCAGGAGACAACCGCTGAAGATCAACGACCACGGCATGGACACGGCCCGATACGTGGTGAAGAGCGCTCCGCCGTTCCTTCTGCAGTACCTTGTCCCCGTGCTCGACGAGGTGGAGCAAGAGGGATACTGGTTCGAGAAGGTGGAACATGGATGAGGAAGATGAATAAATTAAAAGCACTGCTTATTTTTCCACCAATGACCATATTCAAAGGTAGGGAGCTTAAAAAATCTTGCCCTCCTTTAGGACTTGCCTATATTGCTGCATATTTAAGGGAGAATGGTTATTCGGTGACGATATTGGATACTGTTGCAGAGGGGTTTAACACTGAGGAGCTTTTGCCGGAGGGATGCCTTCGCTATGGCTTGAACGAAGCTTCCATAAAAGAGCGCATAAGGGATATTCAGCCGGATGTGGTTGGAGTGTCCTGCCTGTTTTCTTTTTTAGAGGAGAGCATGTACAATGTTTGTAGATTGGCAAAAGAAGTTGATCCAGAGGTACATACAGTGGTAGGAGGCGCTCATCCTACCGCACTTCCTGAAAAGATATTGGCGGATAGAAGCATAGATTTTGTAGTTTTAGGAGAGGGAGAAGAGGTTTTCCTTAGACTGTTGGAGGCATTACAGACAGGCGGAGATCTGAATGGTATAGGAGGCCTTGGGTTTAAGGCAAGAAAGAAGACTCATATAAATTTGAAGGATAGGTGCTGGATTAAAGATTTGGATCTGTTACCGTTTTCTGCCAGAGATTTACTGCCCATGGAAAAGTATCAGGATATTGGAGTGGCACATGGAACTCTAATAAGGAAACCTTATACTTCTGTAGTGACTTCTAGAGGGTGCCCTTGGAATTGCATTTTTTGTTCTGTTAGTCTTATACAGGGACAAAAATTTCGAACAAGGTCTGTAAGCAGTATTTTGCAGGAGTTGACAGAGTTGGTGAACGGACAGGGAATTAGAGAAATTTACTTTGAAGACGACAGTCTGCTAGCGGATAGGCAAAGGGCTTTGGGTATTTTTGATGGCATAATTGATAGAAAGCTGGATTTGGTTTGGTCCACTCCAAATGGTATTTCTGTGGATCACCTTGATGAAGAACTACTTAAAAAAAT
The DNA here is from genome assembly GCA_043818015.1 of Pseudomonadota bacterium. Classification (GTDB taxonomy): domain Bacteria; phylum Desulfobacterota; class UBA8473; order UBA8473; family UBA8473; genus JBDRGH01. Next base: position 39,479 of record JBDRGH010000003.1, on the reverse strand, counting down.
GAAAAATAGTGGGTGCTACAATATTTCACTGGCGATAGAGTCAGGTAGTCAATATGTCCTTGACAAGATCATTCGCAAGCCATTAAAACTTGACAGAGTTCCTTCCCTGGTGGACTTTGCAAGAAAGATAGGAATAGCAGTCAATGGCTTTTTTATCATAGGGTTGCCTGGAGAGACCAAGGAGATGATCTGGCAGACCATTGATTTTGCAGAGACCCTAGCTTTGGATAATTTGGGTTTTTTCATAGCCACTCCATATCCAGGTACTCGCCTGTTAAAAGAGTGCCAAAGAAAAGGTCTTCTTGTAAAAAATGCTCCCTACCTTAAATATAGATTTTCCAAAGGAGTGATAAGAACTAAGGATTTTACTCCGGAATGGTTGGAAGAGATCAGGAGTGTTGAGTGGAAAAGGATTACAGATAAAAATTTGGTGCAGAAAGCTTTTTAAAAAAGCTTTTTAGATTTCGTATAGGAGGACTCAGGATGTTTAAGAGATACAGATTGAAGCGAGAGATAGGCATGCTGGAGCTGGAGCAACGGAAGAGCCTCTTTGGCTACATCAATCAAAACATGCAGCAGCTTGCGGAGGCAAGCAACATAGTGCAAAAGGAAGAGGACTCTGATTGGATACTGCACGGCTCTGAGGCCGGATATCGGCCCACGGAAGAGGAGCACAGGGAGATGCTTGAGCAGGCCTACAGGCTGTGGCGCACCAATCTCCATGCCCGTGCCATCGTGCGCACGATGGTCAAGTTCGTTGTGGGCAAGGGTGCCAACATCATGCCCAAGGACAAGAACGAAAAGGTCAAGGAGATCATAGTGAACTTCAAGAGAGAGAGCTCCTCCAAAGAGAACATGGCGAAGAAGAGGAAATGGAACCTCAAGGAGAAGGAGATCTTCGTCCGCTTCTTTCGGGACGGTGAGGTCATTATGAGGCTGTTCAAGGGTGGTACAAATGAAGATGGCTTGGTGAAGATTCGATTCATCCGTCCGGGCAAGGTCAGGACGCCCACAGGCCTGAAGGTCGACGACAAGGATCTGCACAAGGGAGAGAAGGTCTCGTTTGGGATAGGGCACAATCCGGATGACGTGGAAGACTACAAGCATTATTACATTTGCGACGATCACGGGGAGCTTCAATCCAGGATTCCGGCGGAGGAGATCCTGCACTATAAGCTCTTTGCGGATGCGGACATGAAGAGGGGCATCAGCCTTCTTGAAGTCTGCGCTCCGATGCTGAAGAAGTACAAGGACTGGATGGAAGACCGCATCGTCCTCAACAAGGTCAGGACGGCGATAGCTCTGGTGAAGCACGTTGATGCTCCCACCGCTCAGATACAGGCGCTTCGAGACAACCTGGAGTCTGAGACGAAGGAGTCTGACCGCAAGAAGACGAAGATGCTGGAGAGGGGGACGGTCATCACCACCGGACCAAACGTCAAATATGAGCTACTCTCTCCCAACATCAATGCGAGCGACGTGGCAGAGGACGGAAGGAACATGCTCCTTTCCGTGGCAGCCGGAGTCGGCTTTCCGGAGATGATCCTTACCGCGGATTACTCGAATGCAAATTACAGTTCGACGATGATAGCCCAGAATCCCTTCGTGAGGGAGATCGAGGATTGGCAGGATTTTGCGGAGACCATCTACAGCGACATCTTCGGAGCCGTGATACAGAATGCCATAGATCACGGCCCACTCCCCAAAAACACTTCCACGGAAGTCGACGTAGAGTTTCAGCCCTTGATCCATCAGGACATCAAGCAGGAAGACGAGGCCATGGAGATCGAGTACAGGAACAAGGTTGTGAGCAGGAAGACCTGGCAGCTGAAGCGGGGCCTCGATCCGGAGACGGAGAAGGTCCACATGCAAGATGAGCAGGGGGATGATGCATACAATCCTATGGCAAATGAAGGCTGAAAGTGAGGACGAGATGAAGTGCTTGGTCCTGGGCGGATGCGGCTTTCTCGGCTCGCATCTCGTGGATGGATTGCTGGATGAGGGACATCGAGTCACGGTGTTCGACAAAGTTGACAGGGACACGAAAAACGTCAGCCACAACCTGGACAGGATAGGTCTGTTCGGAGGCGACTTCACCAACAAGAGCCATCTCCGAAAGGCCATCAGAGGGATGGACTACGTTTTCCATTTCATCAGCACGACCGACCCACAGTCTTCGACCCAAGACCCGATTTATGACGTTGAGACCAACGTGGTCCCTACCATGAATCTGCTTGAGATGGCAAAGTCCACCAGCGTAAAGAGGATCATCTTTGCATCGTCTGGCGGAACGGTTTATGGAGTTCCTGATGAGATCCCGATTACCGAAGACCATCCGACCGATCCGATCTGTGCGTATGGCATCTCAAAACTGATGATCGAAAAACACCTTCATCTGTATCATCAGCTTTACGGCTTGGACTACGTCAGTCTTCGTTTCTCGAATCCATACGGAGAGAGGCAGGACCCGGACAGGTCTCAGGGAGCCGTTGCCGTTTTTCTGAAGAAGATCGTGAGAGGAGATCCTCTGGTCATTTGGGGAGATGGCAGTGTCGTTCGGGATTACATCTATGTTAAGGATCTTATCAATGCATGCCTAAGAGCGATGGACTCAAAACAGACAAAGCACCATATATTCAATGTCGGAAGTGGAAACGGGTCCTCTCTGAACGATCTGATCAAAGTGATGGCACCGATTGCAGAGAAAGAGATCGAGATAAGGTATAAAGAAGAAAGGAGAATAGACGTTCCTGTGAATGTCTTGGACATCTCCCTGGCAAGAAAGGTTCTCAAGTGGGAGCCGAAAGTGTCGATTGAAGAGGGAATAAAAAAGTCTTACCAATGGATTTTGCAGAAGGAAGATAGATGACGGACATAAACACCCAACTGAGAAACCAGATCTTGAGGCAGGCTCACTACATTCGTAGGTTCGAGAACAATGCCATCCAGCAGGTCGTTCAGCCATTCATGGAGGCCAAGGCGATTCTCCATGCCAGGATGGCACAGGCGGAACTATGGTCTGGCTTCACCCGCGAATGGCGTATGCAGAGACTTCAGAACATGGTGGACGAGATCAATGTGGTGTTGGATGCTGCCACTTCCAGCTCCGTTGCAAACTTGATAGGCCAGTTGAACGAGTTTGCTGCGGTACAGGCCGGTCTGGCAGAGGGACCGTTGGCCGACGTTCTGGGCAGAGTGGGGATCGTCCTGAATAGGCTGCTTGCTGAACAGATCTTTGCGCTGGTGGAGCAGCCGATGCTGGGAGAGCTGTTTGGAGATCGGATGCTGTGGCACAACGCAGAGGCAGTAAGGGCCATCAGAGGTCGGTTGGCCCAGGCAGTGATCACCGGCGAGGACATGGCCACTGCTCGCAGGGAGCTGATCGGACTGGGCAGACAGATGGGCGGAAAATTGGGACGGATCCTCGTCGACAGGTCAGCGATGATAGCCAGGACGGAGATCCAGAGGGTGAGCAACAGTGTCAGCAAGGCGGTGTACGATGCAAATCAGGACGTGCTGAAGGGTATACAATATACGTCTACCCTTGATAGAAGGACATGTTTGGTATGCGGGAGTGATGATGGGAGAATATTTTTGTATGATAGCAACATTGCCGACGCTCCTATTTTGCCAAAACACCCCTTCTGCCGATGTTGTTATTCTCCCTGCACCAGATCTTGGAAGGAACTTGGGATAAACAGGGAAGAGTTCCCGAAGGAGACGATAGATAACATGGGCGGCCAGATTCCGTCGACAGTCACCTACCATGACTGGCTCAAGGCGCAGGAGCTTGAGTCCCCGGGCTTTGTAGAGGGCATCATGGGCAAGAGTCGCTATAGTCTGTGGAAGGACGGGAAGATCCAGTTCAGCGAGATGGTGAAGGACAATAGGCTACTGACTGTTGAGAAGCTGAAGGTGAAAGCTAAAAAGAAAAGATGATTAATGGAAATAGGAAGTTTTAGGGGAAATTATATATCTGCTTGGTAAGGGAAAAAGAAAAATAGCTATCTAACTATTAGTAATTAAAGGATTTTTCTTATTTGGTGAAGAAAAATGAGAAATATTTAGTTAGAAAGCGGTTGAATTATTTTTTAACTTTAAAGTTATTTATTATAATCAGAAGAAATGAAGAATTTTACCAATTTCCATAGTTCAGAACAGATTGCTGGAATCGTAAAATAGAAGGAGAAAGAAGTCGCCTTACGAAAATTTCCATAGCTGTCGTGTGCATGATCCGAAAGGATACACACGTTTCGTATATAATGCAAAGGTCAATCCCAACATCGTGATTGGCTTCAAGAAAGGTGGGGGTTCGGAGGCCCAGGCTTTCCGTTATCCAGTCGGCAAATGGACGGAGGCTACTGCCAAGAAGCATTGCGATGGCAAGGGAGGCACTTTTGAACCGGCTGCCAAGAAAGAGCAGAAAGGGCAAGGCAAGGCACCGGCAGGGGCCGGTGGCACTGATGGATGTGCCTGTCCGAATGCGAAGTGCTCCGAGTATAAGAAGGCCGTTTCTCACGAGAGAGGCGTTCCTTGCAACAAGATCAAATGCTCTGTCTGCGGCACACCTTTGACAGGAGTCGGAACTGTGGGCTCGAAGCTGACTCCTAAAAAGTAGGAGAACTTTCTATGGACGAAAGAGATACTATAGAACATTTGCTCACCCTTCAGATAGAGGAGGGAGTTTCGGATAAAAGCTGGGCAGACGTGGACAAAAGCAAGCTTCCAAAATCAGCATTCTTGTGGATAGAGGGAGACGGGAAAACTAAGGATCTTTGGCATTTGCCTTACAAGGACGAAGCTGGCAATGTCAATCTCGGAGCCTTGAGGGCAATAGCAGCAGCAATAGCTGGTGCCAGAACAGGCAAGCCGATGAGCATCCCTGCTGATGTGAGGAAGAAGATAGACGATCTTTTGAAGAAGCACAAAATAGGCCAATATGCGAAGAAGCAGAAACTCCATTTGTTCAGACCTTTCGGATTGGGCATGCGTTACAGGGAGATATCAGAGCAGCTGTCGAATCCGATGGCAGATGTCAAGGAAGAGAACATAGACCCTGAAAACTACATGATCAAGAACGTCTGTATTTTTGGGAAGAGAGAAAGTGATAACGGCTATGTCTACACGGACAAGGCCATCGACTCTCTCGTCAGGCTTTCTCAGGGAGTGAAGTGCTTTTTGAACCATCCCTCGAAAAGTGAAACGAAGGACAGGGATGGCGTGAGGGACCTGAAGGACTGGGTCGGAGTCTATGATTCGCCAAGAAAAAACGGAGACAAAATCCATGCAGACCTTTTCGTGAGGGAGGCTTATTGGGATCTTGTGCAGGACATAGCTTTGATGCAACCCGCCAAGGTCGGAAACAGTGTCAACAGTCGTGTGAGGGTGTTCGTTGATGACAAGGGAAAGGAGTCCATAGTCGATGTAGACAAGCTTCATTCGGTCGACCTTGTCGCTTCCGGAGCCACGATAGATAATCTTTGGGAGAGCACAGATGAGAAGCTTGATGAGGAAGATGTGGAGCTTGCAGAGCAGCTGTCTTCCATCCTTGAAGAATACTTTCCTCGGCTGATAGGAGATATTAAAGAGGGTATCTTATCAGACAAAATCAAACAGGACGAGATCCGTAGTAAGGCCAGTTCGCTGATGTGGAAGGCCAACGACATGATCTACGATCTCATGAGAGACAAGAATGGTGAATTTAAGACCTTTTCTGAAAAGCGGAAGCAGATCAACAATGTTCTTGACGATTTGGAGAAGGAACTTGGAAAAATTTTGCCGAAAGTTAAGCCAGAAGAAGGCGAAAAGCCTGAACTGGCGCAACTGGCAGACCAACCGGTGGTAGTCTTTCCATCTGTTGTTTTGCCAGACTAAATCAAAATCAATAGGAGGAACCAAAAGATGGAAATAGGAATCGATAAATTAACGATAGAGAATATCAAGCAGTATAATCCTGTGCTGTTCAAGGCCATCCAAGAGAGCACCGATCCCAACGAGGAGATCAAGACTCTTACGGACAAGGTGGAAGCAGAGGCCACGACCAACCAGGAGCTGTCAAGGGACAATGAGGACCTCAAGAAGGAAAATGAGGACCTCAAAAAGGAAAATGATCAACTCAAAGGCGAAAACGACACATTCAAGGCTGAGAAGAGCCTGTCTGAGAAGAAAATAGCAGTCAACAAGCTTGTTGAGGAGGCCAAACTCCCAAAGGAGCTCAAGACTGAATTTTTCATGGAGAGTCTGCTCAAGCTTGATGATGAAGAGATTAAAAAGGCCATCGAAGAGCGACAACACATTGCCGAGGCCACAAAGGGCAAGGTCACGGAGTCTGGTGAGGAGTTTGTACTAGAGGGCGGTGCCAAGGTGACTGATGCAAAGAAGAAAGAAGTTGTCGAATCCATTCGAGCCTAAAAATAAGAAAAATGAAGGAGGAAATGAACTATGAACAGACATTTATACGGAGATATGCTGCCCATCAACGTCACAGTGCCTGACTGCGTTACCGTCAAGCCTGGAGACCTGATGATCGTCGCCAAGAGCGGCTGGATTGATCTTAACACGGCTTTGAGAGCCAAATCTGGAGGCACCAATTATGCCTATCCGTTTGCATCTGCATCTACTGTGGCAACGTCGGCATCTGGAACGACACGCCTCAACTTTTCTTTCTGTGGGGTTGCCTTGGACGACAGTCCTCACGGCAGCACAGACACAATCGCCTGTGCCACCGCTGGAGTGTTTGAATTTCCGCTTAAGGCGACGTCAGGCATCACTGTTGGCGCTCTTGCATTGGCTCATCCAACTGGCTTTTCAGCAACGTCGGGCACCACGGCTTCATACACCGTGCATCTGAATGCCGCTGGAGTTTCCATTGGTTGGGTGTGTGAAACGAAAGTTTCAGCAAAGACGGCCAGGATCGCCATCTGTACAAAATATGGTCGTGGAGCTATTGTGACAGGAGGCATGACTTAAAAGGCTGGTGTGTGGATACCAATCGGCACATAAAATGGCCAACGTTGTCGGTGGCAGTGGAGGCGAGGGGCTCGACCGAGATTGAGAAGGGAGATCTGATCTTCCTCGACAGGATGGATGGACTCAGAAACAACGGGACTTCCACCGCCAACAATTCAGCATATCCGTTCAGTATGATCGGTGGGGCGACCAAGACGTTGGCAAGCAACCAGAAGCTGGCTGCCGATAACTTTCTCGGGGTGGCGTCAGGTAGTTCTGATTCTGGCACGACCGAGAACATCGCGGTCGCCACGAGCGGATATTTCAAATTTCCGCTGAGGTCGCCGAAGACTTACAAGGTCGGCCAAGTGGCCATGCCGGCAGGATCTGGCACCTCGCTCTACAGCCAGAAGGTTGTGCTGTGGGAGTCCGGATCCACCTATCCTCTTGGTTATGCCAGGAGAGATGTGGTGAGGGGTGCAAGCATTACATTCCTTTTGAGGTCGATCATCGGCCCCGGAGGGAAAATTCAATGAGAAGGAGGTCATGAATCATGGCTTTTAACGAAAAAGGGAGAGGAAACTTAAAGGAGCTTTACGAGAGTCTGGGAGCCATAGCTGTCGTGGACATCATCATGGAGGCAATCCAAAAGGATGAGATCAAGCCCGAAGAGATATCCATCAGGGAGCTTTGGGATGCCTTTACCGACAATGCTCCGCTCATGAGGACCCCGAGGGGGGCACTCTATGTGGACACGGGACATAATTTCTATCCCGACGTTGGTCTGTGGGGTAGGACAAAGAGAGAGGCCGTCGGGACCGGCTCGTTCGAGAAGATCACCGGAGCCTTGATCAGCAAGACGATGATCGAGGGCTACAACAGCGTCGACACGATCGGGCAGTACTTGGTCACGGAGATGCCTGGTAAGCTGAAGAAGGAGACGATCACGGGAACGACCGCCCATGTCCTTCCTCTGGAAGTTCCGGAAGGCAAGGATTATGAGGGAACCGGCTTCGAGGAGAAGTATGTGACCATCAAGACGACAAAGTGGGGGAGGATCATCGACGTCACGGAAGAGTTGATCATGATGGATCAGACGGGCCAAATACTCCTTAAAGCCAAAGGAATAGGAGAAGGCTGTGCGGCCAAGAAAGAACAGTTGATCGTGCAGGGCTGCATCGACGCCAACAGCAATGTGTGGATGCCTGGCGACAGCGCCGTCGCCATCTACGGCAACGCGAGCACCACGACTGCGCACACGGGGGACAACCTGGCGGCCAGCAACCCCTTCGGGGCGGCAGGACTTGCGGCAGTGGAGAAGCTGGCGCACCAAATGACGGACGACAGTCCAGAGACGAACTACATGCTTGCCAGCATCATCGGCAAGCCGGCCCTGTTCCCCGTCGACCTCATGGAGGAGGCCTGGGAGCTGTCCAGTTCGCCGACGCACCCGGAGACTGCTGAAAGGGCACCGTCATACTGGCGCGGAAAGTTCGTGCCTTACACGTCGCCGTGGATCACTGCCAATTCGAGTTCATACTGGTACTGGGGTGACTTTAAAAGGTGCTTCTTGTGGATAAATGTATGGCCGCTGCAGACGATGGACGCCAAGCCTGGCCACTACAGGGAATTTGAAGCTGACATCAAATCTCGGCATAAAGTAAGATTTTATGGAGGGGTTGGTGCCCGCGATTTCAGATTCGTTTTTAAGAGTACTTAATCTAATAAAATCAATGGGTTAGCTGATGTTCTCATCTGGCTAACCCATTGCGAACGTCGACGGCCAGAAGAAGCTGATAGAATTGTTCGGCAACTATTGGCATGAAGGGGACGGTCCTCAGTGCAGGATCGACCACTTTAAGCAGTATGGATTTAGCACGTTGGTCGTCTGGGAGAAGGACTTTCTGGACGATCGAGAAGAAGTGCAAGAAAGGCTATCAGCCTTTCACGAAAGCCAAGCAGAGATGAGTTCGCGATATTCCTCTCCAACTTGGCTTTAAATAAAAAAGGAGGAATCGTAATTATGGGAAGACGAAAAACAAGACTTACCCGTTCGGGGGGTACAGCAGAACTTTACTACCTTACTACCTTGCCTGGTTCCGGAGTAACAATCGACGGTCCAAATGCGACATTGGGAGCCATAACTTTAACTGGTGATTTAACTGGTGATTTAACTGGTACTTTGACTGGTAATGTGACTGGCACTTTTCACGGTAGCGTGGATTTCGGCCAGGCAGCATACAAGGTCTACATGGGAGCACACGGATTAGGAGACAACGCGGGAGTGACAGCTGCCGGAGGAACGACCCTTTCTGCTGGCACTATCCAGTTCCTTACAGGATTAACTGCTATTCATTCACTCTCTGTATCTCTGGAAAGCAGCGCAACCTCGCAAGGCCATTCTCTCTTTCCAAGGGGTATGCACTATATGACTGGATATAAGACTGCCAGTGGCGTCACCGTATTTCTTAATACTATTAGTGCTGCCAATGTATGTGTACCTTGCACACCTGGTCTTCTAGACTGGACGGGAGCCACAATCCACTGGATGGCAGTGGGAGTTTAAGGAGGTAAATAGATATGGCACGTAAAAAGACAAGATGGACAAGATCTGGAAATACGATAGAAGCTTATTACCTTGTTACAAAACCCTCTGGAGTGACAATCGACGGGCCAAATGCAACAGCGACTGCTGACACATTTACTGGCAACTTAGTTGGAACTCTGACTGGAACAGTGGTTGGTGGTGATGTGACTGGAACCCTTCATGGAAGTGTGGATTTCGGCCAGGCAGCATACAAGGTCTACATGGGAGCGGAGCATCTGACATCAGGATCAGGAATTGCTGGAGGGACTCCTCTTTCTGCCGGCACCATACAGTTTACTACAGGATTGACCACCATTCATGCGATTCAGATATCTCTAGAGCACAGCGCAGCTTCGCAAGGTAATCCAACTTTCCCAAGACTGATACATCATGCGGTTGGATATAAGACTGCCGGCGGAGTTACCGTGTTCCTCAATGCCATCAGTGCTGCCGGCGTTGTTTCAGCCTGCACACCTCTCGGTTTTCCTGGCGCTGACTCATACTCGGGCTGTACAATCCACTGGATAGCAGTGGGAGTTTAAGGAGGTAAATAGATATGGCACGTAAAAAGACAAGATTAACAAGATCTGGAAATACGGTAGAAACCCATTACCTTACCACAAAACCTTCTGGAGTAACAATCGACGGTCCAAACGCTGAAATAATAGCCACGGATTTTGTTGGCGCTTTGGTTGGAACTACATCTCAAGATATAACTGCTGCCGCAACTGCGACACTTCATGGAAGTGTGGATTTCGGCCAGGCAGCATATAAGATCTATAGAGGAGCTTTTAGCCTGGTATCAGGAGCACTGAATCCTAGCGGTACGACACTTTCTGATGGCACTGTGCAGATTACTACCGGACTGACTACTATCCATGCATTTGTCTTTTCTTACGAGAGCAGTTCAGTTACCACGGGACGGGCAGATTATCCTCATGGAAGACACTTTCAGAGGAATGCCCTTGGTACTGGTGGTGGCGTTACCCTGCGTCTCAATACCATGGATTCGGCTGGCCTCTGTGCAACTTGTACTCCTGGAAGATCAGGCGTGACGGGATGGACAGGCTGTACAATCCACTGGATAGCAGTGGGAGTATGATCAAGGAGAGAAGGGCATCTCGCGATTGGGATGTCCTTTTTAAAATAGGGAGGTAAGATTATGGGATGGTTACAAAATCCAGCACCCCATGTGATACCGATATCTTTCACCACAGCTGCTTCTGGCACGACCACGTGGTCAGATCCGATAAGGATACCAGCCGGATATAATGCTTTCACTCTAAAGTGGGCTATCACTGGAGGAGGCAGAATCACATGGGTATATTCAATTTCTGAGCAGTATGCAGGGGACTATGTTATTCCTACTGGAGCATCAAAGATCGCCACAAGCGGGACAAGTATTACTGGAGAAGCTGCTGCTGGTACAGATGCTGCATATTTTGATCCAGAAGCTTGCCCATTTATGAAAATTGGAGCAGTTGAGTATACAAGTCAAGCTACTGCTCTTAATGCTTGGTTAATATTAGCGAGATAAAGGGGGTTTAAGATGGCAGCGAAAGCATTTCAGGATGATGATGGTAATTTATCCATCACAAGAATTGTGTGGGCTATTACTATTTTTACAATTATAGGAACTTGGTCTGGTCTGTGTTTTATGAAAGGGGAACTGTTCAATTTTACAGTTGGTGATGCCACGCTTATAAGTCTTCTATTTGGTGGCAAAATAGGTTCAAAATTTGCTGAAAAGTATAAAAAAGACTAATGGGGGATTAACGATGTATAAATTTAAAAGGATCTCTATAACTTTGGTTTTACTCTCTTTTTTACTCCTAATTGCTTGGAAGGGACAAAGATTTGATCCAAAAGAGCCAGGAGCAATCGGCGGCACTACGCCAGCAGCAGGCTCGTTTACCGACCTTGATGCAAGTGGAGATTTTACTGTAGGTGCAACCACTCGTGTTACTATGGGTGGGGATACTAATGATGATGGCATAGTCTTTGGCTCTCTCGGCACAGCTACGAAGGGGATTGACTTGTCGAGTAGTGGGTTGAGTGGGGCAGCGGATTACTGGGTTTGTGGTGATGCAAGCAATTTTTGGACTGCTTCTGGTCTTTTGCAGAGTACAGAAGCATGGACTTCCATTTTGCGAACCTATGGTCCAAATGTAGACCTCCAAATAACAACCCCTTGGGACGATGGGCATACTATCGTTACACTGGACGATAAGAATGATGGTTTTTTGCTTGGCAAAAACACAAGGGTAGGTCGTTGGGAAGGTAATGGAGTGTCCAATGGAACCTCAACTATCACTGATGTTGGAGGTGTTGCTCATGGTCTTTCACTTTCGGCAGGCATGGCTGTCCATATATCCAATACTGTTACAGCGGCAGATGAGGGGTGGTATCGTATAATCTCTGATGATGGAACGTCTGTTGTGTTAGACAGAGCATTAACAGGGTCACAGACTGATCTAAGTGTCTGCTTTTACGGTGATGTAATCGGAGTCTTTTCGACTGACGGAACCAACGGTCAGAGGATTATGAACTACTCTGCACAAGACAAACCTTTGCAGATTGGTGGAGATGTATTGAAAGCTACAGCAAATGTGGGCAGTGAGGATGTTGCTATTGGTAATTTACTCTATATACATAATGCTGATACAGACCCAGCGGGGAATCCGGCTAATGGCTGTATGATACACGCAAAAGATGTGACCGGAAGTTCTGAATTATTTGCCTTAGATGAGTCTGGCAACAATCCTCAATTAACCCCGCATAATTTTGGTCTTTTTCAGCCAGACCCAAATGAAGCATATCCCTGGTCTTACTATGCAGAAAATAAGGCACTTGGGAAAAAGATTAACGTAGATATGGCAGGTGCAATAAGAGCGATTGAGGAACTCACAGGAAAAACCTTTATCTATTATGCAGATATACCCAAGTCCGTTGACCTTGAAGCTGCATACAAAGAGCAATGGAAGAAAGAGTGGATAAAAGAGAATACCACTGAAGTTGAAGTTACGAAAGAAGAAGCCTTTGAGATGGTGGAGGTTGATGAACGAGTGCTGTATGAAGTGGTCAATCCGAAAACCGGCAAGGTAACTAAACAAGGCAAAAAGCTCGGTGAAACTATCACAGGCTATGAGCTTGTTGACGGTGAGGTAAAGCCAAAGATTGAGATTGTGTGGGAGATGAAGAAGGTACAAAAACCACAATTTAAAAAAGGTGTGGAATTTAACGAAACTGATGGCAAAGTCTACACAAAGAATATTCCCACGGTTGCACAGGCAGAAATAGCAGCGCAGGCAGGGTTTGCTTTTGAAGCTCCGAAGTGGATTAAGGATAGATTAGTAAAGTCAAAGGAGGCTCTATGAAACGATATATTATACTTATGACACTGTGCTTATCTCCATTTCCGTAGAAGTGCTTGGAAAAATAAAAGCTGTTTCCGATAAACAATAAACAAGAAAAATTACTTATATTCTAAACAGAAAGGAATATAAATGGAATGGGTTTTTTATCTGATAGTAATTGCTCCTATGATTTTCGCTCCAATGGTGCTCTTCGACATCTTCAGTCTTCCGCAGACGGCTCTCCTCTGTTTGCTTTCCGGCATCGGGATGATCCTGCTGGGGACAGGAGAGATCCTTCTTGATCTTCCGGTATTGCTCTCTCTTTCGCTGATTGGATACATGGCGGTCAATACCTTTTGGACCGAGGTCCTCGACGGAGCCAGGAAGGAGTTTGCCGTCCAGCTTCCTTTGCTCTTGGTCTTCATCCTTGCCGTCCATCTGGATCCCTCTTCCCTCTTCTCTGTTTTGATCGTAATGTATGGCGCAGGCTCCCTGGTTCAGCTATATGCCTTTGGGCAGACATTTGGGATCGACTTTGTCTTTCCCACCAGGCTCAAGATGGATTCCAAGGACAAGAGGCCGATCAGCACCATAGGGAACATGAATTTCTTCGCCAGCTACATCCTTCCCATGTTCTGGCTGGGGATCTACCTGTCCCTGTCCGTGTCATTCTTTTTCCTCTTCGGAGTCTCGTTGACCTGCTTCCTGCTCTGGAAGACCAAGTGCAGAGGAGCATTGCTCGGCCTGATAGGCTCCGTCTATGGCTTTTTTCTCTTCCTCTCCTTTGGAAATTTTATAAGCATAAACTGGCTGAAGGCGTTGATCCCCTTTACCGTCTTGACTGGAGTTGTCGTGGCTGCCTGGCTGTGGAAGAATTGGGAGAGGATAAACAAGGAGAGGATAAACGGGAGCAAGACCACCAAATTGGCCACTCTGCGTTACAGGATCTGCTATTGGAAAGCCGGATGGCATCTGTTCAAGCAGAAGATCTGGCAGGGACACGGGCTCAGGTCTTACAGAAAGCTGGTCTACTTTGCCCAGGCAGCTTTAAACGACAAGGATCCAGAGTTCTTGGATCCAAACAGGTATATCACCCCGCAGCCGAGGGAGTGCCACAACGATTGGCTTGAGGATCTGGTGGAGCTTGGACTTCTGGGCTCTGCAATCCGCTGGGGTCTCGTGGGAAGCATCTTTTATTTTGGTGCCATGGTGTTGGAGGGGAGCCTCTTGATGCTGTTCTTGCTGACCGCTTTCCTGTCCATCGCCATCCATGGCCTTTTCTTTTTCAGCTTGAGGATACCGTCCACCGGGATGGTCTTCTGGGCCCTGGGAGGCTTCATCGTCCTGTTGGCTTCTCCCGCATTCCAGACGGTAACGTTGCCCTTCGTCTTTCTTCCGATGCTGGCCGCCTTCTTCGCCCTGTTCTTGTGGGAGATGGTGGCGAAGGACGTCATAGCATCTTATTATTTCATGAGGTTTCAGAAGGGAAAGAATCTGAGGCAGAAAGAACTGGACTGCAACAGCACGGTGAAATGGGCTCCAAAAGAGACCATGTACAATACTTATCTGCTGATCGGCCATCTCAACGTCTCTCCTCAAACAGCCTATAAGTATGCAGAGGAGATGTGGCACAACTATGACGGCATGAGCCCGGGATGGGTGGTGTATCTCAACATGGCCACGGCAGCAGAGGTCGTCGGAAACAAGGAGTTGGCTTACAGGCACTATGCCACCTCATACAGGCTGCTGCCCACATTCGTGCCAGCAATACAGAAGCTGAATTTTTTAGAACCATACATACCATTTCCAAGGAGAGGAGAGATCATGAAGAAAGTGAAGGAAGAAGCAAAACTCAACATTCAACTTTTCCACGAGAGACTCCAGAATCTGGATCTCCAAAAGCAAAACCTACAGGTGGGAATTCAGAACGTCATCCTCCAGGAGGCTGGAAGGCTGAACATTCCGGAAGGGTGGCACTATGACATCCCGACGGGAGAGTTTCTGAGCCCAGAGGAGCTGCTTCAGAAGCAGCAGACAGCGACGGTAGAACAGCAACCGCCCGTAACCGAAAACGAAACAAAAGAAGAACCGAAAGGAGAGTGACGATGGACAAAGAGACGAAAGAAGAGATCACGGAGTATGATTTTACCAGCTTGACAGACAGAAGGCGATATTTCCAAGACCACCCGGAGATTTTTCCGGAACTGGTGCAGAAGCATCTGCTTCTGAGGCCACCGTACAAGGCGGGAGTGAGCTGGTTTGCCTACAACCTTGCCAAGGACGTGGAGACGAGGCACGATGCCCATTGGCAGTTGCAGACCTTCTTGCTGATGGACATCTCGGAGAAGCTCAGCAAGCTGGTCGAACTAATGGGCGAAGACAAGAAGGAAAGAAAGAAAATAAAACTATAAGGAGGAATGAATTATGATAACCGAATTTTTAATCAAGTGGTGGGAAGTAATTGTGATAGGGTTTCTTCTCTTGAACCTTATCATCCAGAAGATAGAAAAGATAAAGGGCAATTCCGACATCTTGACTTTCATCTGGAGGTTTCTCAAATGGATTGTATCTTGTGTAAAGCAAATAATTACCGCAGTATTTTCGACCACTCCAGGAAAACTGCCTATGCTGTTTTTAGGTTTGTTTCTATTGGTTCCGTCGCTGGTCTTTGCTGCTGCTGAAGTTACATTTAAGTGGGACGGTAATTCAGAGGCAGACTTGGCAGGATATAGACTATATCAATCCAATCAGTCAGGGGTTTATGTTTATGGTTCAGGGTCACCAAACTTAAAAGCAGATCTTGCACGAGGGCCGAATCCTGGGGGTACAGAAGAAGTAATGATCCAAGTAGAAGATGGCACATGGTTCTGGGTAGCGACGGCTTACGATACAGAAGGGAATGAAAGTCTTCCGAGTGTCGAATTAACAAGGAAGATAGATACCCAGGCCCCGGCGCCACCACAAAACTTTCTGGTGAGCCTGATCAAGAAGATCATCGCCTGGATAATGAATTTGTTTTCATCTGTCAGAATTGTATAGATGCAGACATAGAGAATAATATAGGGATATTATGACAAAACGATATTACATTTGCAAAGTGATTGGAGACGGAACTCATGACAATCCCTATAGTTCAGAACTAAGGCGGTATATTGTCGAGAATTGGCCCAATGAACCCCACTTCATTTATCAGGCTATACATCCCAATGCCCTGATGTGGTGCATAATGAAATATGATCTGTCCGATACTGCTCATGCAGATGTAATGGCAAATGTACCACAGATTTTTGCTTTTCCTGAAGGTGCATTAGATAGGCAGTTGAGTGAAATCGATTCTACCAGAAGGCAAGCAATAAGGACCAAATTAGAAAGTGTTGGCTTCAATTTCGGTTGGGCAACTTTGGACAATACTATCAGGGATATATTGGCTTATGTCATTCATTCTACACAGCTTGCATCGTGGGCAATGCACAAGATAGAGAACCAAAACTTTGATATGTATTCAACTGTCGGAGATATTCCAGCAGAAAAGAGGCAAAAAGTAAATCACCATTTGCAGGATTTAGACATTCCAACTGGATGGATAACGCCTTCAACTCCGATTTGGCAGGTGATAAAAAAGATCATGTTCCATGACGATGAAACCACAAAGAGGCTCTTTGGCACAATCAAGAGAAAACAATGGTTCTGGCATGATGAGGATAGTGAATAATGGCCTCTGTATCAGACAATTTTGATAGAGATGATGGCGAGATAGGAGCTAATTGGACTGAAGATACTGGCGATATTGATATAGTAAGCAATAGAGCTGAAGTCCAAACAGCGCAAAATAGAAATAACGCTCGTTATACAGCATTAGTTTTGGATGGGCCTGACCATTGGGTTCAGGCAGATATACAAGCCCAAGGAGCTGGTGATACGCCTGACGGTGCTGTTACTGCTCGTCAGGCAAGCAGTACTACGACTTTTTACTTTGCCCAGTATGTTAATCATTCAGATGCGGAAGGCTACAGACTTTGTAAATTGGTGGATAATTCTTGGACAAATTTAGATACCGATCCTTCTGGTGCGGGTGAACAAACTGTTAAATTGACAGTTGATGGTGCAACTCAATTAATGGAAGTTGGTGGTATTACAGAATGTGCGGATACTGATGCAGATATAACAGAAGGAAATTATGCTGGTATATTTGGTTATTGGAATAGGGCAAGTTTTAATGATTGGTCAGCAGCAGATTTGGTAGGCGGCGAGACCTATCAGGTTGCAGTCACAGAGGGCTGGAACTCTGGAGAAGCTCTGAATGCGGCAGCACAATTCAGCACTTCCATAGCTGATGGTCTTCAAGAGATGGATTCTTCTCCAGGGAGAGTAAAGATTGCTGCGTCTGTACTGGACGGTTCTGACTTGAAAGATGCTTCCTCAGCCATATTACAGGTCTTGGAAAGCATTTCTGATGGCTCTGACTTGAAAGATGCTTCCTCAGCCATATTACAGGTCTTGGAAAGCATCTCCGACGGTTCTGACTTGAAAGATGCTTCTTCCTTTGTGAAAAATCTGGCCTTGGTGATCTCAGAGGGTCTGGAATTTGCAGAATCTTTACATTCCTTAGTCCAGATCCAGACTTCTGTTTTAGATTCGATAGATCTAGAAGATTCGATATCAACCACATTGCAGATCCTGGAAAGCGTCTCCGACGGTTCTAGTTTAAAGGACTCGGTATCGGCTATATTGCAAATCGTAGAGCAACTGTTGGATGCCTTAAAGGCAGGAGATCTGGCAGCTGTTGAAATAGTTGCCGGCATACTAGTTGAAGTGGCGATAGCAGAGGGCCTGAAATTTGTGGATTCGCTCACTGCTTTTGCCCAATTCAGAGAGGCATTAACTGATAACTTAAGGACAAAAGATACCCTTTTGGCTGTCCTGCAAGTCCTTGCTGAGATGACAGATGGCTTCAAGACAAAGGAATCTCTCTCATCCAAGCTGCAGATCCTTGCCGAGATAACGGAGGGCTTGGCATTTGAAGATACGATTGATGCGGCCTGCCAGATGTTAGCTCAGATTGCAGATGGATCGAAAGCTGTGGATGCAGTTGATCAGCAATTGGCAGCTATCTTCTTCTCTGTTCTTGATGGCATAAAGGCTGGAGACACAATAAATGCAGTAACGACATTCGAGATGAATATAAGTAATATTTCTAAGATAGGAGATATCACTTCTGCTCTGGTAAAGTTTAGCACCATCATCTCAGATAGCGGTAAGTTTGAGGACACTGTGGCTTACACTTATTTGGCTACTGCTGGATATCAGATATCAGTGAGATTTGTCCTAAAGGGAAGGAAGACTGAGTTTGTGGGGAAAGGAAGGATTTTGGATTTTAAGAAGAAGGCCGAAAAGATAGATTTTATTATAGATAGAAGGTTATTGGACTTCAGAAAGAAAGCTGAGAAAAAGGGATTTACCTTGCATTAAGATTTTTTAATGCCAGCCAGATTTATTATAATATTTATATCATAAAAAATGGAGGTAGTGGAGATGGAGGAAAAAATGAGGATGGGAGGTATTTTTGACTTTGTCTGCTATGATGGCTCAATTCCTGTCGATGACCTTCGGCAGCCAAAATGGAAGGAGAATGCTCACAACGTAGTCACCAACACGATGATGACTTCTGCATTGAACATACTCTACAACAGCTCTGGAGCGACGGCTATCTGGTATGTCGGATTGATGGAGCTGACGGGAGCGGTGACCACAGCAGATACTCTTGCAAGTCATGCTGGATGGAATATATGCAACTGTTACAATGGTGACAGGAAGATATGGACTACTGCTTCGGCTACTGGAAGGAGCATTACGAACTCTGCCAACAAGGCGCAGTTTGTGATGAGTGGCACTAGCACGATCTGGGGCGGGTTCATCTGTGGCTGTTCGCAAAAGAGTTGCGTGACGGCGACCCTGGCCTGCGTGGCAGAATTCAGCGGCGTCTCAAGGGGCGTGGCCAGTGGAGACACGGTTGAGGTTACTTATTCTCAATTCCTTGATGACGATGGCATTTAATTAATAGTATCAATAGGTTAGTTACAATAGCTGCTTTATTGGCAGAAATTTTATCAAGACATAATCTATGGAATATACTTTTATAAAAAGGTTGTAGGTGTAAAATGAGCAAGATTTTGGTCGATAATGTTGAGAAGAACCACTTTGAGAAGCAGCCTTGGGAGAAGCTCAGCATAACCGTTGATTTCACCGAGGACCTTGGAGCTGGTTCCGTGTTGACTTATGCAGTGAATGCCACAGATAGCTCCGGCACTTCCGTGGACACGACCGTGCTGGCAGGATATTCTGAGAGTGCGGGAGTGGTGACTGTCGGGGTCAAGGGAGGCACGAGCGGGATGATATACACCATCACTTCCAAAGTCACAAGCGACCAGACGTTGCCCGATGCCACCAATCCTCGTTTCGAGGCTGACGTGCACATGCGGGTGGCCGACCAGACATAGGAGGGAATTTTGTCATATTCATATTCTCTGTCGACGAGCAGAGGGAAAGTAAGGCTCCTCATAAGGGACACGACTGATGAAGTCGTGCCGATCAAGGGCGAGCACTATGTGTTCAGCGATGCGGAGGTAGATGCCTTTCTTGAGTTGAACTCGGAAGACGTCTGGGCAGCTGCGGCAGATGGCTGCAATGCCTTGGCGGCCGATGAGATCCTGGGAGCATTGCGGCTGAAACTGTCTGGATTCGAGATTGACAGAACCAAGGTGCCCGAATACTGGAACAAGCTGGCAGAGAAGTATGAGAAGAAGGCCAAGGAAGGGGCCGTGGTCGAGTTCATCGACTCCTTTGCCTATGAGATCAGCGAATTCGGGGAAGATGACTCCGAATACATGGGAGATCCTGTCTGATGGCACAGCCAAGGCAGCTATTGAGCACGAGATCCCTCACGCGAATCAAAAACATAGTTGGAGACCTGACCAGAGATTCATCGATCAGCAACCACGTCACCGTCAAATACAGGAAGTTCGACGAGAGCAAATTGGACGATTTTGATCCGGAGAGCCAGTCCATTTCTTCGGTATATACCGATTACGGAGAAGTCGACGCTTTAAAAGGTAACTTCAGCGACAGAGAAGTTTTTTTAGGTGGAGGTGACCTTGAGATCGGCGATGTTAGGTTCTTGGTCTATAAGGAGTTGGTCTCAGGAATTCCGAGGAACAAAGACGTCTTGGTCGAAAGCGGGGTCACTTATGGTGTGATAAACGTGTGGACTGATCCCTTGGACCTCAGCTTTGTCTTTCACTGCAGGAGAGGCTAATGGGAAAGGAGGTGGTTTAGGGATGGCGAAAGAGTTTACGATAAGGATGGAGACTAAGAAATTCAATGATCATGTCCAGAAAATGATAAAGCAGTATCCAGAGAAAGCTAACTTAGTTCTTAAGAAGTTTGCCTTTGACTTGCTGAGATTGATAGTTTCCAACACCAGCGATTATCGCCATCCCGTTTAGTTGCCACAGGTCGCGCACGGAGTGGCTGGTATGCCAGCGCAAGAGGACTGTCCATGCCTTGGTCGGAAGAAGGAAATGACAATGTTGCCATATCAGAAGGGAAAGGACAAGGAGATTATAAGGAGCATCTGACGGGATTAAATAGGTATATAGACCTTATCAATGCAGTGCACTATATATTGTTCATTGAATATGGGAGCAGTTTACAAGCTCCTTTTGGAGTACTTCGTATAAACATGAGAAAATTGACAGGAGATAAGCTACCTCGCCAGTTGGGAAAGGAGATGCAACAGGGATGGAAAAAGTTTCACATATAACAGAGAGCTGCTTAGGCTGTGATAACGTCACCGGCAATGGCTATTACAGAGAATATCTGTATCCGATGGCGAAGTGGAGTTCGGGGAGATACCTAAAAGCCACCCGTCTGAAGGAGCAGGAGGTGGAAAGAAAAGGTAAATGACACAGAATGCAACTTCAGTTTTGGACAACGTGAAGAGGTCGGTAGAGAAGTTTTTGAGGGACAATCTGGAGACGGCGGAGTCTCTGAAGATCTCCTGGGAAGGATATCCCTTCGAGAGCGGAGCCACTGCTGCGTATGAATGGATACAGCCACGGTTGTTGGGATTCAACGACCCGTCCTGGCAGCCAAAGGCGTCGTCTAACACAAGAGGCAATACAGCCTCTGTGCTGCTGAACACAAACTGTTTTGTCAACAAAGAGAATATAACGGCCAGTAACAGACATTATGTCTTAAGAGACACAGTAAACAAGCATCTCTACAGCGGAGTTTCCATCCCCTTGAGGGATTATGTGGGCGGCACAACGAGACCTTGGGCATGCCTCATGGTAGTTGCAGGCATAACCACTGATACAGCGATACCGAATGAGAATTGGCTTCAATATAACTATACAGTAAAATTGGAATGGCTACGAGAATGGAAGGATTAATAATATGGAACATGTAGAAAACTATACGGTAATGCAATTTGATATTTGTTCTTCTTCTACAATCATGAAAAGTCTGATTCTGTCTTCAAATGTACAGGCATGGGTGAATCTTTTGATGTGGATAAAGGAATATCTGATCAAGACGTCTGTTGTCTATGATTTTATCCCTTATAAGTTTATGGGGGATGGCTGGGTATTGCTATTTGATTTTGATCCAGCCAGAAGGTTGTTTCATTTTGCAAAAGAGTTCTCAAATCATTTTGCCGAAAAAATGCAGAACTTGATAACGGATTATTTAGAAGTCGAGCCGAAAATCGTTGGGATTACTTTTGGAGTAGACAAAAGTCCATTGATCAAAATAAATAACGATCCTAAAGAATACAGTGGTTGGGCTCTTAATGTGTCAGCAAGGCTGGTAAAAGCTCGTAATGGAGACAAGACTCCACAATACAAATTGCTCATGACAAAGTCCGTATATAAGGATCTTGAACCATACATCAAAGGCTATCCAGCTAAATCTGTCATAAGAACTCTGAAAAATATTTTAGATTCTCCTTTTCATTGCGTATCGATGCGGGTAAAGGAATTATGACGGTAGAAAACATAATCCTATCAGTTATTGGCATCCTGTTAGTTTTCATTTTTGGGATGCTTAATTACAAGATCAATAAAGCCGTGTCGAAAGATCAGTTCGATGAGAATAAGGAAAATACTAAAGATCGTCTATCCCTTGGGGTTGGTCGATTTAATAGGATTGAAGACAAGGCTGATGCAAACACTGACAGAATAACTAAGCTGGAAACTCTTATGGAAGAGAGAACAAAGAAAACATGAGATTCAATCTGTTTCCTTGGCTTAAGTGGCTGTTGATTATAGGAAGCACGCTGTTTATTATTAAGATACTTTTGTCAATATAAGGAGGTAAGAGATGGGAAAGGTTAAAGACGTTGTCATTTCTCTTGGACATTCTCGCAGGATGGCAGAAGAGATTGAGTATGAACTTCGACAGGCCGGTGTGCTGAAGGAAGAAGTGGCTGAAAAGGTCGAGGTGGTCGGAGTGGAAGAAGATGCTGAGAAGGGAAAAGAGGAAGTCGGTTCGAGGAAGAACATAAAGACCAAAAATATTTCCGAAGTGATAGCTTCGGGATAAAGGAGGAGTATTATGCTTTTAACGCACAAGGATGGGATTCTTCGTCTGCTTTCGGGATCTGGGACAACTTCTGAAATAGCCTATTATCTGGAGCTACTGTTCACGGATGCGAATTTTAGCGCTCCCGTGCAGAGGAAGAAGACGGAAGAGAGGTTAGTCATGGACAGGGGTGTGCAGGATGCGCACGGCCACTATGCCCAGGGAGGGGACGATCCGGTCATGGAGCCTCTGCCGCTGACTGTGTCCTGCAAGATAAACGATACTGTGAGCGGGGTCAGCTATCTCGACGAGTGGTTTAGAAGTGGCAAGGTGAATCTGCATCCCTTGGGAACCACGAAAGGGGACACCAGTAACGTGTCTGGGGTAAGCAATCCACCTTTTATAGACACGACCAAAAAGTGCTATAACGTCGAGTGTGTCTGGGACGGATCAACAGATCTGGGATATAGATGGCATGAGGTGTATTTTCCGCCAGGAGAGCAGACGATAACAGAGGCTGAGGACGGAATCACTCTCAGTCTGAATGGGCAGGTCTATGGGACAATAATAAGGATATCAGGGGTTACTACTGGTGCCAAGGTGAAGAATGTGTTGGCATAATCCAATAGGAGGAGGTGAATCACAATGACTATTTGGCAGGCACGTGATGGAGAATTGAGGATCATAGAGCATGGCAATGCTGGCACTACCTATTATCTGGAGGTCTTGTTCACAGAAGCCAATCTCTCTGGTCCCATAGCAAGACAGAGGACGGAAGAGATCCTTTATTCAGACAGAGGAAAGGCGGACGATCACGCAGGATACAGAGAGTCTCCGTCGATCAGCAGGCTTGAGCCGTTGCCGTTGACTTTTAGTGTAAGGACAGCCGACACGGACCGTTCGGAGGCCATGGCAACCTGGTTTTCTGGGGCCACCATAGTGAGGACTCACACGCTGCACACCCGCAGGGGGCAGGGAGCGACGTACACGACATCGATACCGCAGCTCGGTACGTGGACAGCCGGACTCCCTAATTTTGCGGACAGCGGCAAGGTCGCTTTCATGGTGGAGGTCCTCTGGTCGAGGTCGGGAACAAGCTATCTAGGCTACAGGTGGGACGAGGTGTATTTTCCGCCCAACGAGCAGACCATAACCGAGAGCGAGGAAGCTGTGACTCTCGGTCTGAATGGGCAGGTCTATGGAGGCGTAACGAAGATCTTCGCATTCACAGGTAGCTGCACTGAAATAGGAACTAATTAAACGAGAGGAGTTAAGATGAAGGAAGAAGGTACGAAAGAGATAAAGATCACAGAGTTGACGGAGGGAAGTCCCATCTTTGAATCCAATGGAATTTCCAAGGTCAAGGTGACCAAAGCGGGCAAGATTCAGGCTTTGGTCTTTCCTATCTGCTCCACGGGAGTCTCAGAGCTGATAGACACTTACACAAGCAAGGCTCCGCAGCCGCCGGTGATAAACCAGGTGGTCGAGCCCAACAGTGACGTTGGAAAGCAGTTGAAGTTGAGTAGGAGGCAGCACGTGAAAACCTTGGATTTTTCAGATCCTGCCTATCTGGAGGCGAAAGAAAAGCATGATCAGGATCTGGGACTCGCCATTATGCTGCAGGGCTTGGATGTTCCCATCAAAAACAAGAAGGGAGAGGAGATAGCTGACAAAGGACAGAAGCTTGCAGTGCTGAAGGGTCTGGGGATGACCGGGGATCAGTTCATGCAAATCGTTGAAGACATCCAGGACCTCACCAAGTGGAAGGAGGATCAGGAGGACTCTTTTTTAGACGTATCCTAGGCGAGAAGCTCGGACCTGAATCTTGCACTAGGTTTTATCGAGAACTGGAGTTCTGCCTCAAGGAGCTCCACCTTCCTTATAGCAAATATCTTGGCCTTCCTTCCTGGGAGCGTAGGATGTATAAGATTTATTTTGACATCAGGGGCAGCAAAGAGGAGTACAACCAATTGAAGGCTGATGAGGAGAACAGAAAGCTTGCCAATAAGGGCTATGCATAATGACGACTGAGCACTTAACTGCAAGAATCGGCGCGGACATTTCAGGCTATAAAAGCGGCATGTCCAAGGTTGGGAGCATTGCCCAGCAAGGGGCTAAGGACATAGCTACATATGCCAAGCGGGCTGCAATTGCCATTGCTGGAATTGGCACGGCTGCTGCCTTGGTCGGAAGCAAGTTTGAGTTTGAGCTGATGAAGACAGCCACGGTGGCACAGGCTTTTGGAAGGGATCTCGATCTGCTGAGGGACAAGGCAAGAGAACTGGGTAGGACCACTGCCTTCACAGCTGCTGAGGCCGCCAAAGGCATGTATGATCTTGCCTCCGCCGGCATGAACACCAAGCAAATTCTTGCAGCAACCGGAAGTGCCATGGTGCTGGCCGGTGCGACTTCGACAGAGATGGCGCAGGCCACTTATCTATTGGCATCGACCTTGAGGCAGTTCAATTTACGAGCAGAAGAATCTCAAAGGGTTGTGGACACCTACGCTCAGGCCATCACCAGTTCCCTGTTGACGATGGACAAACTGTCGGAGGCCATGAAATATGCCGGCACATCAGGAGCAGCCCTTGGCTGGTCGCTTGAGGAAACTACGGCAGCGGTTGCTCAATTCGTCAATCTTGGCTTGCAAGGGACGATGGCCGGCACTAACCTGCGTATGTCCATGGTACAGCTCTCCAAGCAAGGTGATTCCGTGACGAAGGCTCTCAAAGAGATGAATCTGGTGTTTGAAGATGTCAATCCACAAACTCATACCTTTGGCGAGATATTGAAGACGGTAGGAGATGCTGGGATCACAGTCACTCAAGCGGTCGACATGTTCGGCACACGGGCCGGCCTCAACATGAAGAAGCTGGCGGAATATGCCAGAGATGGAGCCCTTGATTTCGACGGCTTTGTCAAAAAGCTTATAGAGGCTCAAGAAGGAACAGGTAGAGCCGCCAAGATGTACGAACGCATGATGGACACCTTCCAAGGAAGGTGGAAGATCTTCATAAGTAATGTGAAAGAGGCGGGCATTGAGATTTATTATGCATTCGAAGGAGCTGGAAAATGGATCTTTGATTTTCTGTCAGAAGGGCTAAGGAATTTAACCAGTTACATCCGTCAAAACAGAGATAATATCCAGAAGGCTGTGGTGGACACTCTTGTGATGATGACCTTACTAGCTGCTGCAGCTGTCAAGCCCATTTTGGCTTTAAAATTTGCTTGGCAAGCAGTAAAGTTTGCCGTCTTAGCTGTCATGAAAGTCGTTGCAGATAAATTGGCTTGGATTTTAGAAAAGGGCGCATGGCTTGCAGAAAAATTTCCAGGAGAGTTTTTAGAAGAGACTGGTCGAAAATTAAAAGGAGCTTCGGAAGAGTTTCGTACCTTTAGTGATGTGCTTGATAATTCCTTAGAAAGTCAAATTGTAAAAGTGGATGCTGCTGCTATATCCTATTCAAAAGCAGCAGAGGGAATAGAGAAATGGAAAAATAAGATCCTTGAATGGGCTATAACTACAAAAGCCAATATGCCAAAAGGTGGCTATGGTCCAAAGCCAGCAGGAGCAGAACCAACAAAACCAGCCACCTGGGAGACGCCGATGCTCCCTGCCATGGATTTCAGAAGCCAAGGAATGAAGGAATTAGAAGCTTATAAAGAAATCCAAAAACTGCTTGAAGAATTTAGGCTCAAGACCTCCGCAAACAGGTTTGAGCAGATCAAGATGCAATACGATTCGGAGATCGAAGAGATCACCTCTTTTTATACCAAGCAGGTGGACCTTATGAAGCAGCACGGGGCCACAAAGGAGCAATTGGAAAAGTTAGCTTTATTAAAATCGCAAGCTATTGCTAAGAAAGAAAGACAGAGTTCTCTTGCCGTATGGCAGGAGAAGATTTCGGCAGCGCAGCAAGGAGCTGCAATGCTGACAAACATCGCAGAGATGCTTTATGTAGAAGGAAGCAAGAATGCCAACAAGATGTTCAGAGTGATGAAAATGGCAAAGATAGCGGAAGCTGTCATCAACACTGCTGCTGGCATTTTACAAGCTATAGGGAATTGGCCTCCTCCGATATCTTATGTTTTGGCAGGCATAACAGCGGCCATGGGAGCTGTTCAAATTGCGCAAATATCAGCCCAGAAACCGCCAGCCTATGAATATGGTGGCATCGTCAGAGGAGCAGGGAATGGACAGGGACAGCTCATCAGGGCCGGAGAGGGCGGTGACGAAGCTGTCGTTCCGCTCAGAGGTGGCAGCATCCCTGTCGTCTTTTCCGACAGAGAAGGGAATGCTTCTGTGAGACCTGTGCAGGAAAATCATTATCATCTGGAGGGATCTACTTTCATGGACCAGCAAGTTCTGGCTGAAACATTGGACGCCATCGCAGTGAGGGCGGTGAGGAGAGACTATCAGAACGATGGACAAATGAGATCTTTAATAAGGAGCAGAGACTGATATGGGAGCTGCATTCGGCGTGACTCCAACGTGGGTTTATCCGAGAGAGCCGGTTTATCCTGTCATTATCACAGCATCGGAAAATTTCAAGAAAGACTATCAGCTGTTAGACGATAATTCTCAAGACATATACGATCTTCATTTTGACGGGATATCAGATGCTGTCCGTAATACGATCGCTGCCCACAGGGCTGGGGTCAGTGGTGGATACGATAACTTTGTCTGGACCTCTGTCCCAAGCTATCTTAACGCAGGAACAACGATGACGGTACGCTATGTGAGAGGCAGCTATAACGAAGAGCCGAGAGCAAGATCTTGGGAAATTAACTTTGCCTTCGAGAAGGATGTGTGATGGCAAAAACACTTTCAACAGCAGTTCAAATTCAACAGGCGGCGCAAGAAAAAAGACCAGTCAATCTTGTTATCTTGGAACTGGATACCGGCACTCTGCGTTATGCTTCTTCTAAAACGAACGTGACTTTTCCGGTAGCCGGCAATACTTACGTTGCAAAGGCTCTGACTTATGGAGACATCAGTACTTCTGCAGAAGGCCAGATAGGAAGGATGACAGTCCAGTTGGATAATACAGCGAAAGATATGTTTACATACGCTGCCATTACCCCATTTAAAGGCAGAAAATTGACCATTTGGAAGATATATCGTGGAACTTCTGGCGTGACTGACTATGAAGAAGTCTTTGCTGGAATCATGGAAGAACCAAACTTCGACTATAACTGGATAAGTATTCCGACAACAGCTGGCATAGCTCTGGAAAAGAAGTATCCAGAGAGAGCATATGGACGTTCCTGCGCTCTGCCTTTCGGCGGTACAAAATGTAACATTGATGGCAATGCCACTCTGACCGGAGCTCCTTTATACGTTACGGGAGCAAGCGACAGAGGAGGGGTCACCGTCCTTTACGACAACGCTTTGGACCAAGCTGCCGATTTTTGGAATTACGGTCGATTGACTTGTCTTGTGAGCGGCTCTTCCGAAGAAAGGATCGTTGTGGATTTTTTTTCTGGAGGCACAGTGGAATTCGACATCGCTTTTTCCACCAACATCAGTGGAGGCACACAATACAGTCTCAAGGCCGGTTGTCCTAAGACTTGGGTTGCCTGCAGTGGAGTAAGTGCCTGGGGACCAACTGCCGACAACAGGAATAATTATGGAGGCTTCCTCCATGTAAGAGTGAAACAGGATTATTAATGACAGTAAAAAGACTGGAGACTGCTGAAGAGATGGCTGGATTGCTGGCTGTAAAAGATGATATTGAAGAGTATCAGCCTTGTACGCATTCAGAATGGGTGCAATGGCTGGTATCTCAAGCAGACAATCCGAAAGTGGCCGTGTGGGCCAACTTTGAGGAGAACAGGATCGATAGCTATATCGTGGTATTTGACCTAGTAAATCTTCCTTTGAGTGATTATCTTTTTATCTCTTATGCTTTTTCTGTTCTTGGAGAAGAACAGAACTCAGAAGTATTGCAAAGAGTAAAGGAGTGGGCAAAATCATTAGGCGTTAAAAGAATCACAGCCACGACTAAGCTGGCAGAAGAACTTATGAAGTATGGATTCGTAAAAATAGCTGATGTAGTTGAATTAAAGGTGGAATAAATGGGCGGTCTCATAACAACTTTATTGGCTCCTATCAAATACACGTTTAAACACCCTTTGATAGGACCAATGGGATGGCTGTACGAAAAGGTTATAAGCTGGTTTACTCCTGAGACACCTTCTTTGCCAAAAATATCCTCTCCTACCTATTCCCAAGAGACAATACAAAATACAGTTTCTGCCGGCATTCCCATTGCTCTTGCATTCGGAAAAGTAAAGGTCGGCGGGAACATCATCAGATCTTTAGAAAGTGAGACCACGAGAGCATTCTTGGTGGGACTCTGTGAAGGGGAAATCAGCACCTTTTTCTGCAGTCTACGTCAATGATATTGATTGGATGAGTCTTTACGAGAATGACATTGTCACCAACGGCGGTTTTTCTTCCGATGTTGAGAACTGGAGCAGTGCAGGTTGTTATCCAAATTATGGCAACCAAATAAGTTGCAGTATCGATAGCATTGCTGGAGGACAATCCGGAAATTGTTTAGAGATGACTAACTTAAACGTAATTTTCACTCATCAAGTAGCCTGCCAGATGCTTACGACGGAAGTTGGAAAGACCTATCA
Source organism: Pseudomonadota bacterium (assembly GCA_043818015.1). GTDB lineage: Bacteria > Desulfobacterota > UBA8473 > UBA8473 > UBA8473 > JBDRGH01. The sequence continues at coordinate 10,367 of JBDRGH010000003.1, read as the reverse complement.
GGCTACGTGCTACATCAAACAGGGGACCTCCGGAGCAGAAAATGGCAAACTTGAAGCCATGGATGCGGAATCTTCTGTGATTATCGGAACTGACACCGTGGCTGCTGGGGCGGCATGGTCAGGAGCTACCGTCGATTTTACAGCCACGAGCAGCAGGACACTTGTCAGACTAAGAAAGGATTCTTCTACAGCTGGCACGATGCTTTTTGATACTGTGAAGGTTCAGGCTACTTCTTCCATAAAATCAAAATCTGAATACACAGGGACGCTGACGCAGACTGCAGACTCACGTTTTGCTGATCAGGCTCAAGCATATAGAGGGCTTGCATATCTCGCTCTGACTCTTGAAGCGGCTGATTCCCAGATCGGTGGAACTCCGACGATCACTTCTGTCATAGAGGCAAAGAAGCTTGCTACGATAGATGGAGGAGCACCTGCCTTTACACGTAATCCGGCAGTCATTCTATATCACATCTATACCGATCTAGAGGGCATCACGTCGGCAGAGCTAAACACAACGGCATTCCAGGCTCTTGAGACATACTGTGATGCTGTCCCAACAGGAGGAAACGAGCCAAGATATCGATTCGATTACATTTTTGACACAGAGATGACCGTCAATGACATGAAAAAAATTGTCTGGAGATCTTTTCACGGATCTTCCGTCCGGTCCCAGGGAAAGATCAAACCGGTGTGGCAGCAAAGCGGAAGTGCCGTGTTTGCCTTCACCAAAGAAAACATCGTGGGAGGCTCTTTCAGTTGGGCGCAGCCAGAGAGGCCAAATGTTATCAGGATCCACTATATCAACGGCGACAACAATAATAAGAAGGACTATGTAGAATTGAGGGATGAGACCTCCATCTCCAATAAAGGAGAAGTTCTTTATGAGGAATCTACTTATTTCATTACGGATGAGGAGATTGCCAGAAGGAGAGTTCACTTCTGGTACAACAAGTTCAAATACACAGACTATACTTGCAGCTTGACGGTATTTCCTGAGTCTTCCAAGCTGGAAATATACGACATAGTCACAGTCACACATCCCAATCCTGGATGGTCTGGTAAAAAGTTCAGGATTATAGAGAAAGGGCAGGACAAGTACGGTCGCTGCACTTTTCAATTGGAAGCTTATCACAGTGGAATTCACGACGACAGAGCTGCGGAAGTACAACCCAGTTATTATTCTACGCCACCTAATCCTTATGAACCTCCGGATCATGTGACTGGCGTCACCTTAGTTGAAGATGCCTACACGAACACAGATGGAACATATGTTCCTACAGTCAACCTTACTTATACAAAGCCCACCAAAATGGTCTTTTGGGACCATGCAAGAATCTCTGTCAAGGTTGATACAGATTCGGGAAATGGCGCATGGAACTTTTACGGAGATGATTACAGCGGAGGGTTGGGATACTCCATTGATGGAGTAAAAGCCAACTTCACGGTAGGAAATACCGTATGGGTCAAAGTTCAATCCGTCAATGATAACAACGTCGCCGCTCCGTTTTATTCTGCTCCAACTGATTCGGAAGTGATCGATGGGGTACAGTTGAGACCGGGCATAGTAAAAGGCTTGAGAATAGAGAACAAGTATTATGATTACACTTGGGACGGATTGAATGTCACCATTGTTTGGAGAGGTGGCAGCGGCGAAGGAGGGGCTGGACGTGAAGCAGCCGGACAGGAAACTACTGGAGCTGGCGGCACTTCTATAGACTCATATTGGAAATATGATGAGGTCCAGATCTTCGTCGGTGGAGCATTAAGGCACACAGTCTATACAAAGGATCTGAAGTACACATATATTTATGGAGATGGGCAGGACGACTTCCTCGACCATTATGTCGTAGCCAGCAACGGAGCAATCACCTTCAAGGTCTATCGCTGGAACATCTACAACCTTCGCAGTGAGAATCCCGCCCAGATAACGATATACAACCAGAATCCTGCCGCTCCAATCGGTCTGTCCTCTGTCGGATCTTTGACGATAGGAGAATTTGCCTGGACTTCTGCCAATGAGGCAGATTGGAATCACTATTCTATACGAACGGGAGTTGAGGGAGACGCTTCAAGCGCATGGAAGGTGATCTATAACACTAAATACACCTATTTCATGAGTAGCACAGAAATAGAAACCCACGGACCCACAGCCACGATATATTTCGACGTCAAGTCCGCGGATCTTTATAACAACGAGAGTTCCGTCAACAGCACCTCCGTCCAGTCTTCAGCAGTCACAACAACGCACATCAGCAACAATGCCATTAGCACTCCTAAACTGACGGCCAACTGCGTGACAGCATCTAAGATATTGGCCAACACAATCACGGCAAATCAGATTGCAGCAAGAACAATCACAGGAGATTGTCTTGCAGTTTCCTCAGTCACTGCCGCTGTCATTGCCGCAGAAATGATGTATATAGGGATCATCGGCGATCCCGGCCTCCAGAACATGCTCATGAATGGCGGATTTGAGGAGACGGACGGCACGAATGCTTATTATTGGGATAGTGGAGTCGGGATTTCAACAGAGGTAGCGGGAGGGGATGACAGCAATAAATATCTGGAAGTTACGAGGGCTGGTATCGATAAGAATGTTTTCCAGATAAATCCTGATAATACATATCGTTATTTTGAGGTTAACGAAGGTGAAGTTTATGAGTTCGGTGGATCAGCAAAGAGTGATGGAACTTGTACTTATGGCATAGCTTTAGGCAGATGGGATAAGGATTTAGTCTGGATAACACACTCAGAACTTACTGGTACGGACAATGTTTGGACAGCAAGATCTGGCACTTTAATTGTCCCTGCTGGCACAAAATTCCTTTCCGTTTTTGTCAGAGCCCTTACTGCCGATGGCTGGACCGCCTTGGACAATGTCTATCTCAAGCGGGTGGATGGGCTCGCCTGGTCATGGTCTTCTGCAAGTAACAGAACCCTGATTGATGGGGGGAATATCTATACCAACACCATCACCGCCGCACAGATAGCAGCAGGCACTATTACCGCTGATAAATTTATTTCAACGCTATATGGTGATTTAAGTCAGGCAATGGACTATATCAAGAAAGTCCTTGGAGCAGGAGATGAATATGAGCATGATTTAACAGATATAGACTTATCTAATGGTTCAGAAACAGATATAGATGCCGATACTCACTCAGATTATGGTGTTTCTATCAGAATATCTACAGCCACAGAATGGGATGATGGTGGTGCTGTTTGGGATACGGGGATATGGGACACTCCAACAGACTCTTCGGGTAATTGGACATCTGCTTCAATGGATTTAAGCGCTCTTAAAACATTACAAATAGCGTTACAGTATAATCTTGTAGAAGATACGCCAGCATCGACTACGCCAAGTTTTGAGGCTATTTATTCAATAGATGATATAAGTTGGGGGACAAATGACCCTGATTTAGATGATGATAATTGGGAAAATCTAACAATAAGAAATACTATTGGAGACACCTATAGAGCTACTGGTAATTTATTTACTTTTCAATATTTCAAAATCAGAGTAACGCTCAATACATCAGATACCTCAGATAGAATAATTTTATATGGGCTGACTTACTTAGGCAATATTGTAAATTTATTTGGGATGGAGGTAAATGAAACCATTGCTATAGGAGGCACAAGTATATCACTAAGTGGTTTCAATACCACTCCTGCAATAACTGTAACACCAGTTGGGGCTACTCCGCTTGTACCTTTAATAACAGCGCAGTCATCAAGCAGTGTAACGGTAGAATTATATAATTTAGCTGGTGATGATGTTGGGGGTCAGTGCAATATCGTAGTGATAGGGGCGTAATATATTAAAATATTTAGGAGGTAAATAAAATGTGTGCATATGATTCAACTAAACCCGTAACTGGTGGTAGCCTTGTGGCTGCTGATATGAGGGAGAATTTTAGAGCATTAAAAGAAGATGATATAGTAGAAGGAGTTGCAGCTTTAGGCATAACCGAAGGAATGCTGGCCGCCTCTGCCGTTGCCCAGGCAAAATTAAAAACGAGCCAGGGAAGTGTAAATCATGCTGGTGATAGCTTGTCAGTTCAAACATTGCCTGGTGGGGAATATGGATTTTATCGACAAATAAAAGCTAATGCTATTTATCAAACCGGAGAAATTGCTGATTTAATTGTTGGAGCTGGGACAACCACATCATATGTTACATCAATTTGTCTTCATCCTCATGATGCTGCCCGAACTCTATATGTTCAACAACGATATGTCACAGCATCCGGTGAAATTTTTTGGATTTTCATTTTACGGGATAAAATAACAAAACAAATTATTTCTATGTATCAAGCTCCCGATCATCCTTGTTTTGGGAATGGTGGCAAACCATTATTAAGATCTCATCCATTTTTAAGTTATGAAGCTGATAAACATGAAATTATTGTTATTAATCCCACGAATGATGAATTGCAGGAAATGAGAGTCAAGACTATTCAGTCAGAAAATAAGCCTGATAAAGATTTACTTGACGTGATAGCAGAAGATTATGAAATTGATGAAATGTCAAACCCTCAATGGCCGACAAAAGAAGTGACGGTCGGCCTGCCTCCTGATTGGGATGAAGCATGGTTATCCAGAATACCGGTACAACCTATAAAAAAAGTAATTCCAAAGGCGAATTATATATTATGCAAGAAACTTAAACTGAAATGAACAAATTGAACCTGCTGGGAATTCATCATTTCTGATAGGGAAAAAGGAATTAAATTAAGATTTAGGTTTTAATGGAGTATTATATGGAAACACAAAAAGCGGTGATCAATCTGGAGGATCTCCAGAACACGCTCGGAGAGAAAGAGATGATAATCCTCCAGCTCAGATCTCTGATTAGGAGCATGGACAAAGACATAGAAGAGAAGGCAAAGAAGATAAGCGAACTAGAAAAGGAGATGAAAACAAAATGTCCTCAGAACAATACCGAGTAGGCTACAGCAGCGTCACTCCGGGAGCGGCCATCGTTTCTGGATATGGCACGCTTTGGAGCTCGTCTGTGCTGGCGGCTGACGTCTACAAGCCGGACATCGATGCCCAGCCGACGGCAGTCATAGGCTCCGTCGACAGCAACACCCAACTCACGTTGGCCAGCAACTGGGCGGGCACCACCATCACGTACAAGAAGTACATGATCCAGAGGTCTTTTTCTGTCAATAAAAATCTTGCAAGACCTTATCAAGGAGATGCAGATCTAGCTGACCTTCTTAGAGAGCAAGTGATTGACAAGATCGATACTGAAATGCAGAATCCTACTTTTACTGAAGCTAGTGCTGTTACCTATGTGACTTCTCCCAGCGGAACGACCATAACGAATGGACAAATAGGTTTTCCTGCTTCTCAGGTGGCAAGTGCTGATCCCAATACTCTAGACGATTATGAAGAAGGTTCATATATAACAGCTTTGACCTGTGGGACAAGTGGAAACATCACACTAAGGTCTGCTTTTGATTCATTGGGCTATACAAAAATTGGAAGAGTAGTGCATGTTCATGGTCAAATAATTGTCAGCTCTGTCACTGCTCCAGTAGGGCCGCTTAGGGTGAATTTACCTTTTGCAGCGGCAACCCTTTCGGAAGGTCTGAATGTTTTTTCAGGGGCTATCATACCTTCAAATATAAATGCCATTGGCTCAGGCGGAGCTTTGGGAATAGTAAATTCTGGGGGAGCTACATATGCCACAATACTTGAAATGATTACGACTGGATATAGTAACGATGTCTCCGACCATATAGTGGCAACTTCAGAGCTGTATCTAAGTCTTACCTATGTGACAGCATAAAAAAATTTAAAAAGCGGACAAAGATGATAAAGTTAGGGAATAATCTGTCGTTTGAAGTGTGCAGAGTCCTTCTTCTGACTCCAAGCAAAGAACTGAAGAAGATGTTTAACAGAGATGATGCTAAGATATTCCACAAGGTGGCCAACAAGATAGAGAATGCCCACAGATCAGAGAGGAAGGAAGATGATCGAAAGGGAAGCTAGAGAAATCCTCAAAAAATTATTTAGGAGGAAGTAATATGGATTATATACCTAAGTTTTTCCAGTCTTACGAACTGATTCCTAAAGTCGCCTATGGACTTCTTAAGGATAGGCCCTGGGTAATCTGGCAGCTTTTTGACTCACGAACACTCTATACTGGAGACAAAATACGACAGCGTTACGGAAAAATGATTGCTAATACTTGGTATTGGAAAGGAGAGCATCAGTATAGAGGATGGAGGCCGCCTGACTGTCGAATAGGAGCAGACTATTCCCAGCATAGATTTGGCAGGGCTCTTGATCTTGTCTCTGTAGAAACTACAGCCGAAGAGATCAGGCGGGATATTAAAGCAGGTAAGACCGGAAGTGATGGCTCCATTTTTCAATACATTACTTGCATTGAGGATGGCGTTGGCTGGCTTCACTTTGATGTAAGAAATTATAAGGGATTACTCATAGTAAAACCTTGAGAGGAGGTAAATTATGGACTGGAAAGCGTTACTAGGAACGATCGGAAAAGGTGTGGTCGAGATGCTGCCTTTTGGAAAAGTGTTGACTCTTGGTCTGGAAGGCATAGGAGAAATTGCAGATGCTGTAGGTGGCGAGGCTGGAAGCAAGATTCAGAGTGGACTCCAGAGCATAACCAGCGGTTTGCAGCAGGTAGGACAAACGCCACTGCCTCCGGATATTCAAGCTAAAATGGCGGAAGATAAAAACAATAAAGAAGTCGAGATGGCAAGAATAGCCTACGAGGATAAGAAACTTGAATATGACGACCAGGCAGGTGGTCGGGACGTCATTAAAGCTGCACTGCTTTCAGACGATCCTTTGGTGAGGCAGGCAAGGCCGAAGATGATGCTACTGTTGGGAAAGACTTCGATCGGGTACACCATAGGGACCCCAGTTTTAATAGCTATCCTGACGATCGCAGAAGTGAGTTCAGAGCTTTTGGGGCTGGTAGTCGAGTTGGTCCTATGGCAGGGAGCCACTCTATGGAGTGCTTTTACCGCTTCGTATACCGGATATACCGTGGCCAGAACCACAGACAAAAAGACGGCAGAAGGGATCGTTCCGAGCAAATTGTTGAAGGCAGCTTCAGAGATAGGCAAGAGAATATCTTAAGTGGATTAAAAATGATGCTAGAAATCAAAGATGGGATAGGGAGTGAAGAATGCCTGATCATGATAAACGGGAGAAGGGTTCTGAATTGCATAGGGTATGAAGTTGTGCACGACGCTGCCCGCATAGTGCCGAAAGTGATCCTGCACTTATCCCCGACAAAAATAAAATTCAAAGGAACCGTGGAGGATTTGGTTCTGGAAAGGGAAAAAGAATGAAGACGTTGATAACGGGTGGCGCAGGCTTCATCGGCTCGCACCTGACGGACTTTCTGTTGAGCCAAGGCCGTCTGGTGACGATATTAGATGACTTTTCAACTGGATCTCGGAATAATTTAAAGCAGATCAAAAAAAATAGAAGTCTGTCTGTGTGGGAAGGCTCTGTTCTTGACAAGAGTCTCCTGGATACTCTCGTCAGAAACAACGACGAGACATACCATCTTGCTGCCGTAGTCGGAGTAATGGAGTATCTCAAGCATCCATTGAAAACATTGAAGACCAATATAGAAGGAACAGAGAACGTATTAGAAAGTACCAGACAACATGGGAAAAAAGCCCTCATTATATCCTCTTCAGAGGTCTATGGATATGGTGGGAGCGATCTGAAGGAAACTGATCCTGGCACTATAGGATCTCCTGTCAAGAGTCTCCGCTGGGGATATGGATTGAGCAAGTCTGTGGATGAGTTTTTCGCTCTCTCCTACCACGAGCACTTCAGAGTGCCTTTGGTGATAGTTAGGCCATTCAACATTGTTGGACCAAGACAGACAGGATTTTACGGAATGGTGCTGCCAAGATTCATAAAGCAGGCATTTGCCAATGAGTCTATTACTGTCTTCGGGAATGGAGAGCAGACTCGTTCCTTTACATATGTCAAGACATTTGTCAAAATCCTGTATGAGCTGATGGATTGCCAAAAGGCGAATGGCAGGGTGATAAATATAGCAGGCAAGGAAGAAGTCTCCATCTTGGGATTAGCAGAGATTGTTAAGCTGGCAACAAAGAGTAAGTCTCCCATAACTTTCATCCCTTACGAAGAGGCATACGGGACGGAGCTGTTTGAGGATGCTTTGAAGAGAAGCGCAGATGTTAGTCTGCTTGAATCCTTGCTGGGATGGAGTCCGAAGGAAACAGTAGAAGATATTGTCTTAAGAACGATAAAGGAGGAGTAAATCATGACTTCTCTGGTTGCCTGTGCTGTTACTGCTCTCTTGCTGAGGTTTTTTTTGCCAAAGTTGCCCATTCGCTATCCTTCAGACGACAGGTGGAACGCGGAGAAGATCCCAACGGCTGGAGGAATTACATTCCTTCCTGTGTTTGCCTTTTATTCTTTAATATCTCCTTTGTTTGTGGCTTCTCTCATCATCTGGTTTATGGGACTGGTTGATGACGTGAAACCTTTGAGTCCCAGAGTCAAGCTGTTGACGGAAACAGCGGCGGCTCTATTTCTGGTATTTTTTGGATGGCAGCTACATTGGTTTGTCCATCCCGTTCTCACTCTTGTCTTGAGCGTTTTCTGGATCGTGGGTCTGACGAATGCCTTCAATCTGATCGACAACATGGACGGTCTGTCCACGGGAGTCTCCATCATAGCTCTTGTATTCATAGGACTGCTGACAGGCAATCCTCTACAGACTATGGTTCTGCTGGGCATCTGTTGCGGCTTTCTCGTGTTCAACTTTCCGCCTGCCAAGGTGTTCATGGGTGACTGCGGAGCCTTGTTCATTGGACTCAACGTCGCTTGCATGAGCATGGATGCCAGAGTCGGTCTTCTGGCCTTATTGATATTGGTGGTGCCATTGGCAGACACCACGTTCGTGACGGTCAGGAGACTGCTGAAAAAGAAATCTCCGGCCAAAGGAGGTCTTGATCATCTGAGCCATGAGCTGGTAAAAATAACGCACTCACAACTTGCAGCAATGGGGACGCTGTGGACAGTTGGACTGCTGGGAGGTCTTTTGGCTCTGTGGATCTGATCTTTTTAAAAATAATTTTAAAAAACTTAAAAAATAAGTTATAATATAAATATAAGAGAGAATGAATTTCAATGAGGAGGCTCAAATGAAAAAGTAACAGACCTTGGATACAAGTTGCCTAGGCTGGCAGGGCTTTGGCTGGTTCTTCCCTTCTCTTGCTTGCCTGGGAGAATGAGGGCTGCATGCACCGTGGAAAAATCAGTCATCTCCTTTCTCCCTGCCAGCCAAAATTTAATTTTAAAAATCTAGTTTGCTTTCGAGAAAATATAAGGTATAAGAAAATAAAATCCCCCATAACAAATAAACTTAGATCCTCTCTGGTAAACAAAGCCTGTTTGAGCAGGCTCCTTGGATATTATCAAGTACCGTGGGGGCGGCGAAGATAATAATAAATCCAGAGAGGCCAGGGAGTCGGTTTAAGCAGGCTTTTTATTTGGAGGCAGAATGGTAGAATACAAAAAAGACCTTTGGAAGGGCAACTTCAACTATCAGGGGCAGATGTTCGAGCTGTATAAGTATGCCTACAGCAGAAAGCACTCCAAGTGGCTGTTCATGAAACAGCTCGCGGAAGAAGCAGGCGTCTCCTTAACAGCAATGCAAACCTATTTCTCCGATCCCACCAAAGATAACCACTACATAGAAAGAATCACAAAGAGGGGGAAGAAACGTGTCAACAGCACAGAAATGCATGATGTGCAATCAGGGTGAATGGACCAAACTGGTCAAGGACCTTGCCACCGGCTTTGTGTTCTGCAAGGACTGCAATGATGAGGTGGAGAAGGAATACCGGTCCCTGATCGGAACCAGAGGGCTGGCGAACTGGCTGAGGGCCATTGCCAATATAGCGGAAAAGAAGGAGGTATAAAGAATGGAAGATGAAAAAAGAAAGTTGATTGATCTTTATAGTTTATTGAAGAATGCGACAAACAAGGAGGAAATAATTGAAAAAATAAGAAAGGACAATTTCTTACAGAAGCTATACTGGAATGATGAGTCTGGCTTTTTCTTCTTTTTAAGAAAAGAGCTTTCCATTTCTCCGAGGGAATTAACAGATTTCGTAGTAAGATATATTACCCCTATCACCGGCTACATTCCCTGTATTTTTTGTGGAAAGAGAGAGGAAAACCTCTTTGAATTCTTCAATCACGACCAGTACAGACAAGTAGAATCTTTCTATAATAGCGGAGAATACTATTGCATAATACAAGGCAAGGAATATGATTTTAGATGCCCTGCTTGCAAAAGAAGACGAATAGATTTTTTGGAA
>JBDRGH010000002.1:0-3476 GCA_043818015.1 Pseudomonadota bacterium | reverse complement strand
TCGGTCAATTTCTCCTTTGATTGGCCCACTACCAGTTACCTTGAGCCTGATGCTGTTCAGATCGGCTAAACCAAACTTCGAATGCAGAAAACGAGGTCTATTCCATGATGGATGAAACAAACGGAGTTAAACTCAAAGTCGACGATTTGCACCTCCGTTTTGGTGGGGTAACTGCTCTCTCAGCTGTCAGCTTTGAGGTAAAAGAGAAAGAGATATTGGCTATCATAGGTCCGAACGGTGCCGGGAAAACCTGTATTCTGAATTGTATAACAGGGTTTTACCCTGCCCAAAAGGGCGATATTCATTTTGAGGGTAAGAGGATTACAAATTTCCGTCCTCATAAGATTGTGTCTTTAGGCATAACGAGGACCTTCCAGAATATTGAACTCTTTACCGGACTTACCACCCTCGAAAATCTCATGGCAGGAAGACACATACATATGAAACAGGGCTCCATTGCCGGTTCACTCTTCTTCGGCAAAGCAAGGAATGAAGAGGTCAAACATCGAGAGATAGTGGAAGACATAATAGAGCTTTTAGAGATCGAGGAGATCAGGAAGAAGGTTGTTGGGTCACTCCCGTATGGACAGCGAAAGAGGGTCGATCTCGGGAGGGCCCTTGCTTTAGATCCAAAATTGCTGTTACTCGACGAACCTATGGCGGGAATGAACGTCGAGGAAAAGGAGGACATGGCCAGATTTGTTTTAGATATCCAGGAACTGAAAGGTATCTCCATAGTGTTGATTGAGCACGATATGGGTGTCGTTATGGACATTGCCGACAGGATCGTTGTCCTGGATTTCGGCGAGAAGATTGCTGAGGGCATTCCCGAAGAGATAAAAGCAAGTCCAAAGGTTATCAGTGCGTACTTAGGGTCACCCTCTTTAGGAAACCAGGAGGGAAGATGAACAAAGAAGATACTACGGTCAAGCTTCTCAGAAGGAATTATCTGAGATACAGCAATAAGGCTATCGCGATGCGCGAAAAGGTACGGGGTATCTGGAAGCGATATACATGGGAAGAATACTACAACAAAGTAAAATACCTTTCTCTATGCCTGGTTAGCCTGGGTTTGGAGCGAGGTGACAAGGTCTCAATTCTTGGTGAAACAAAACCTGAGTCCTATTGGGCAGAGCTGGCGGCCCACGGAGCCGGTGGGGTTGTTGTCGGCGTCTTTGCAGATTGTATACCGTCAGAAGTTCAATTTTATTTATCCAACTCTGATTCAACCTTTGTTATAGCCCATGACCAGGAACAGGTTGATAAAATCCTGCAAATCAAGGATGAACTTCCAATGCTGAAGAAGGTAATTTACTGGGATGAAAAGGGCTTGTGGTCTTATGACGATCCTATCCTCATGAGTCTGTCTCAGGCACTTGAGGTGGGAAAGGAGTATGAGAAGAGTCATCCTGGCCTCTTTGAAGAAAACATAGAAAAGGGTAAAGGGGATGACCTGGCTATAATTCTATATACGTCAGGCACTACCGGCCTTCCCAAAGGAGCCATGTTAAGCCATAACTGCATGATGGTCGCGGGCGAGGCATTTGAAGAGGTGGACAAGCTCAACGATGAGGATACGTATCTGGCGTTTATCCCAATGGCATGGGTCGGGGAGCAGCTCATTGGGTTTACCTGTTCCCTGTACTCTGGCATGGCGGTCAATTTCCCTGAGAAGGCAGAAACAGTGCAGGAAAATATCCGTGAAATAGGCGCCAGTATTTTATTCTACGGGCCGAGACAGTGGGAGAGTGTTAATCGTATGGTACAGGCAAAGATGAGAGATGCGGCGTGGATAAAGCGTGTCTTCTATGACTTATTTCTCCCCGTGGGACAAAAGATGGCCGATATGCATCTTGCAAAGGAAAAGCCAAGTCTTCTGCGGAAAATCCTCCACTTCCTCGGGTACTGGATGGTTTTTAGACCCCTGAGAGACAAGTTGGGGCTATCAAAGATAAGGGTTGCCTATACTGCAGGCTCTGCGATAAGTCCGGATATTATTCGGTTCTTTCAGGGCATAGGCGTAAATATAAAGCAGGTTTACGGCGCTTCGGAAATGGGGTTGGTAACTGCTCATCGGGAGGGTGATATAAAGCCTGAAAGCTCAGGTACTACCCTTCCTGGTGCTGAAGTCAAATTGACTGAAGAAGGTGAGATTTTAGTAAAAAGCAAGGGTATGTTTGTAGACTATTACAAGGCCCATGATGCTTACGTTGACAAGCTGAAGGATGGCTGGTACGTAACAGGTGATTTTGGCCATATCGATGAAGACAGCCACCTTATTGTCATAGACCGGATGGAGGATCTCAGGGTTCTTTCGACCGGCCGTAAATTTTCTCCCCAGTACACAGAGGTCAGGTTGAGGTTCAGCCCCTTCATAAAGGACGTAATTGTGGTAGGCGGTGAGGATTATGATCATGTCGGTGCACTGGTAAACATAGATATTGACAATGTGGGACGCTGGGCAGAGGCAGAACAGATCTCGTACACAACCTTTGCCGATCTCTCTCAGAAAAAAGAGGTCATAGAGTTAGTTACGGAGGAAGTAAAAAGGGTGAACAAAACCATACCTGAATGGGCCAGAGTGAAGAAGTTCATCAATCTCCATAAAGAGTTTGACCCTGATGAGGCAGAGTTAACCAGGTCACGGAAACTGAGGCGAACATTTCTTGAGGAACGGTACGAAGAGATGGTTAAGGCTCTCTACGGGGAGAAAGACGAGTACGAGGTGGAAACGACTGTCACGTATCGGGATGGTCGTAAGGGGTCATTGAAGTGTACACTTCGGGTCACACCTCTCTAATCGAACAGGAGGTATAAATCTTGGATTTATTTTTACAGTTTTTTTCAAATGGTTTTATGGTAGGAGGATTGTATGCCCTTGTAGCAATAAGTATGGTTCTCGTATATAAAGCAACGCGGATATTAAACCTTGCCGTCGGTCAGATGGTAATGTTGGGTGGGTTTTTTTGCTTGTCTTTTCTGGAATGGTTTAAATTTCCAATCTGGCTGAGTTTGCCCCTGGCCCTGGTTGCAGCGATAGTACTCGGTTTCTTGATAGAACGACTGGCCCTTCGTCCGCTGATTGGACAGCCCATCCTGGCAGCCTTGATGGCTACCATAGCCCTTTCTCTAATCTTTCAAGGCTTCGGGATGTTTGTATGGGGGGCCTCAACCATGCCCTATCCACCAGGCGGTATTCCACGTTCTCCGCTGTTCATGGGTTCAGTTGTAGTACCTGGCGTGCTTCTCTGGACATTTATAGTCTCGATCCTCGTATTCCTTGCCCTGGGGTTCTTTCTCAAAAGAAACAGAATGGGGTTCTTTATGAGGGCTACTGCGGAGAGTCATGAAATAGCCCAGTCTATTGGGGTCGATGTAAAGAGGGTTTTTGGTGCTACGTGGGCGATCGGGGCGCTTATTGCCGCCCTGGCAGGGATATTCATGGGGGCAAGGATGGGGGTTGGAGTTGGTGATAC
>JBDRGH010000001.1:0-4819 GCA_043818015.1 Pseudomonadota bacterium | reverse complement strand
GGGTCTATGCTGTCGGCCGCTTCTATTGCTTTGGTGAGCGGCCAGAGGTAGTCTGCGTAGAAATCGAACATCATGCTGCTCCACCCAGCCTCACCATACTTGGCAATAACCTTCTTCTGAAAGGCTAGTTGCTCTGGTGTTTGTGCCAACGGCATGTCTGGCATATACGCGCCTTCTAATGTCTTGGCACCGGCTATTTTGATGGCTACTTCAGGACTGCCCGGGTTCCCGATGTAATGCACCCCTTTGTAGCCCAACTCGTAGGCTTGTTTTACAAGGAGGGCGTTGCTGCTCACCGGGCCCACACCTGTGTCAATCATATCGGGCTTGGTTGCCATGACCCTGGTGAGGAGGGGGTAAAAATCGCTTGTGCCTCGCTCATAAAACTCTTCGACCACCACTTTTAGCCCCAGAAACTCTGCTGCCTTACGGCTGTCCTTCGAACTGTCGCGTCCATACGCATCGTCCGGGTTAATGAGGGCTACGGTTTTTACCCTGAGCTTGTCCCGAAAGTGAGGGTAGGTTACCAGGTTTACTGGACCGATGCTGGTATAGCTAGCGAAAGTGAGGGGGTGATCCTTACCCATAAAGTAGGCTGCTGATCTGCCCGCACAGATATTCAGCACACCTGCCGGCTCATAAATTGGCTGAACCGCAGCTTGAAGCCCGGCCCCTATCACCGACATAAATTTCACCTTCTCCTTCTCAACCAGTTTGGTCACAGCATCCACCGCTTTAGATGGGACATACGCTGTATCATAGGTGATGATCTTCCAGTGGTACCTTTGCCCTCCAGCCACGAAGCCACCAGCAGCATTGATTTCATCAGCAGCCAGCTTAAGGCATCTATCCATCTCGATACCCCAGGCAGCCGCCGGCCCACTCATACACAAGGCCGCTCCGAGCTCGAGAAATTTAGGCGGCTTTTCGGTTGCGCTTGCGTTGGTATAACTAAAAACCAACCCTGCGATCATAAGAAACCAAAGCATAAAATAGATCGATTTCTTTAACCCTTTCATGATTTTCTCCTCCTTTCTTATTTAAACAAGGATGTTCACATCCTTTTCGTTAAAAAACGACCCCGGGTGCCCCGTGTGGAAGTCCGGGGAGGAACGGGTACATGGGATGAGAGATTTGATATACCATGCTGTATGAGTGGAAAACGAATGAGTCGTGCACTATACTATACGAGTTACCACCGTACATCGACGCCCAAATATCGTAAACGGTACTGAAAGGAGGATCACAATATGGTGTAAGAGAGTTGTTTGAGGAGATATTGGCCGCCGGAGATCGTGAAACAGTGGGAGTAGAGGTGGCGGAAGATCACGTGCATATATTTACAGTATACGAGCGAGGTATATCAACTTTCCCTGCAATTGCTAGCCCGGTCCAGTGAATATACACAACTCTTTATTTTGATTCCCTCCTTTCTGTTTCGAATATTTTCGGATTGTTTCAAGACTTATATCAGACAAATAGAAAGTTTGTCAACTAATAAGGTCGTGTTTTAAAAAACCTGATTGAAGCAGTATACTTAGTTGATGCAGAGAGTGGCTGGACTAAGCGCTCAACCTATTGAAAATACGGTAAATAATAATCACTTGACCAATAGTCCTGAATATGCGATAAATTATGGTGATGCCTTCAATGTCGGAGCTGTCGTAATACCCCTGGACACAAGATTGAAAAGTACACCCTCGACACAAACGATCAGGAGATTCAGCGATATTTACGAGCAAGAAACGCTCTGCTGAGCGCTCAAAGGAATCTTTGTTCCGCAACAGTCTGAGAAAGATTGGCCCTGTCGGATATCAGGAGGAGAATTGTTATGATTACAGAGGCAATAGGGAAGGTGATCGAGGGGCATAACCTGTCCGAATCAGAGATGATACGGGTGATGGAAGAGATAATGGGTGGAGAAACCACACCTGCCCAGATAGCCTCGTTTATCACGGCTCTGCGGATGAAAGGGGAAACTGTCGAAGAGATCACCGGCGCGGCTAAAGTGATGCGGGAAAAGGCGGTTAAGATAAAGACAAATTCCCCTATGGTTGTAGATACGTGTGGGACTGGTGGTGATGGAGCCAATACCTTTAATATCTCTACAACGGCTGCGTTTGTTGTAGCAGGGGCCGGCATAACGGTAGCAAAACATGGGAATAGATCCGTCTCCAGCAACTGCGGGAGTGCTGATGTGTTACAGACTTTGGGGGTAAACATTGAAGCGAAGCCAAGGGTGGTGGAGAGATGCCTTGCTACAAACGGAATTGGATTTCTCTTTGCCCCTCTGCTCCACGGAGCAATGAAGTATGCAATAGGCCCCCGGCGAGAGATTGGTATTAGAACTGTCTTCAACATCCTGGGCCCCTTAACCAATCCTGCAGGGGCTCGTGCTCAGGTGATAGGTATATATTCTGGAGGGCTCACAGAGAAACTGGCCGCTGTTTTAGGCAATCTCGGAAGTAGGCATGCCTTTGTAGTCAACGGTGAGGATGGATTAGACGAGATTAGCCTGACGTCCAGAACGAAAGTCTCTGAGCTAAGGGACGGAAAAGTAAGTACCTATTGGATAAAGCCACAGGATTTTGGTATGAGAGAGTGTCGTGCTGAAGACCTGACGGGGGGCAGCCCTCAAGAGAATGCCAGTATTACCTTGGCTGTCCTAAAAGGTGAGAAGGGACCGAGGAGGGACATAGTTCTCCTCAATGCTGCGGCCGCTATTGTCGCAGGTGGGAAAGCAGAGAGCCTCGTGAAAGGCATCAAGGTCGCAGAAGAATCGATAGATGGCGGTGCCGCCATGAAGAAATTGGAAGGGCTCGTGGAGATGAGCAATACGGGGTAGACGGTGAACGGTACAATTTTAGATAAGATTATCCAGCGTAAGAGGGAAGACCTTGTGGGGGCCAAGGGAAAATGCTCACTAGACAGACTCCGAGGCCAGATAGGTGACTCTTCCCCCGTGAGAGATCTTAAAGCAGCCTTAACCGCTGCATTAACCTCCATAAAGATTATTGCCGAGGTAAAAAAGGCGTCACCATCTAAGGGGATAATTAGGGAGGATTTCGATCCAGTTGAGATCGGAAAGATCTATGAGACCAACGGGGCCACGGCCATATCTGTGCTCACAGAAGAGCATTTTTTCCACGGAAGCCTCGATCACCTTAAAAGGATAAGAGAGGTGGCTGCTATTCCTCTCTTGTGTAAAGATTTCATCATCGACGAGTATCAAGTCTACCAAGCCCGCGTGTTCGGTGCAGATGCCTTCTTATTGATTGCGGCGATACTCGGGGATAACGAGTTGCATGATCTCTTGAAGGCAGGGAGAGAGCTTGGAATGGAGGCCGTTGTCGAGGTACATGACCGGCAGGAACTATCGAGAGTTCTCAAAACGGAGGCCGAAATTATTGGGTTAAACAATCGGGATCTCAAAACGTTCAAGACAGATATAACAACTACGACCCGTCTAGCAAAGGAGATACCGCGAGACAGGATAGTGATAAGCGAGAGTGGAATTGGGAGCCGGGCAGAGATCTTGAAACTGAAGAAAAACGGAATAGATGCCTTCCTCATCGGCGAGAGCCTTATGAGAGAGAAAAATATAGCAAAAAAACTCACCGAACTTTTGTCCGTCCAATAGAGAAAATTCCCTGGCTGAAGTACCCTCCTTTATTGCCAATATAATTCAGGATTAATTTAGCTGAGAATACTTTTATCAGAACGGCGTACTTTTTCAGAGCTATGGGTGGATATTAGGGTAGCAATTACGAGATAATTATAGTAAAGTATATTTTAATGTTAAAAGAAACAGATGTCGCTGAAGTGGTGAGAGTAAGACATGATAAAAGACCCCGAGCTGTTAAGAGAATTTGAAAATAGCCTTACAAGACACGAAGGGAAACTGCCTTTTGATCAGTCCATTAAACTCTTTACCTCTCTGTGGAATGAAGGTGTAAAACTCGGTGTACTTCCACCGCGGGAACCTTTGGAAGGGATAGACGTAGACATAAAGATTGCGAAGGTGCTCAATTCATGTTCGAAGAGCTCCTGTCCAGAATAGGTGCAAGTCTCGACAAGCGGAGCCTCCCCTATATGATTATCGGC
This sequence comes from Pseudomonadota bacterium, assembly GCA_043818015.1. Lineage (GTDB taxonomy): Bacteria > Desulfobacterota > UBA8473 > UBA8473 > UBA8473 > JBDRGH01. The sequence continues at coordinate 715 of JBDRGH010000001.1, read as the reverse complement.
GGGCAGGCTGTTTTGCTTCACGGAGCCCCCCGCCTTACCAGGGATATAGATATTGCCCTGGGTGTGAATACTGATCATCTCGATGAGCTTCTTTCAGTTCTTCAAGAACTCTCCCTGAAACCCATCCCTAAAGACATAGAATCATTTGTCAGGCAAACCATGGTGCTCCCCGCCCTAGATGGAACTACCGGGATAAGGATTGATTTCATCTTTTCATTCACTCCTTATGAAACAGAGGCAATAGCGAGGGCAGAAAAGGTGACACTACTTGATCAGGAGGTCAAATTTGCCTCTCCGGAAGATCTCATAATTCACAAGATCTTCGCCGGGAGACCGAGGGATATAGAGGATGTAAGGACGATTATTCTGAAGAACCCGGAGATGGACATCCAGTATATACGGGGATGGCTCAAGGGATTCGATGCCGCCTCTGATGAAAAAAGTTATCTGAAAACCTTTGAGGGGGTGTGGAAAGAGGTAGAGAGTTGAGAGCAGCCGACACTGTTAACTGACACCGCTAACCGACACGGATAACTTGAACTTGGCAGGAAACGATTCGGAACCCCACTGACAAAGGGGGATCAAATGCCATCAAAGATCATTTATGAAAGGTTTTGGTGGTTCAATAGCCAGGTGAAGGCCGGAAGACATCCCAATGCTAGGACCCTCGCAGAAAAGTTTGAGTTGTCCCGAAAGACGGCTCAAAGGGATATCG